>NZ_JASJVI010000020.1:0-47310 GCF_035019865.1 Cryobacterium sp. 10I5 | reverse complement strand
CGTGGGGAGAAGGGGCGCGGGCTGCGGAAACGGGCGCGGGCGTAGGGGAGAAGGGGCGAAGCCGGGGTGCTCGGTGCGTAAGGTCGGAGATTTTCGCGACTCGCGGCATCCGCTGCCCGGAGGCACGGCGTGTCTCGAGAATCTCCGACTTTACGAGGCGGCTGCCGCCTGGGTTGGCGCCGAACCGTGGCCGTTGAAGGCTCGCCGATCCCGGTCTATGGTCGGAGCACCCGAGGCGAGGACGCCGCGGGTTGGGCACCATGGTGGAGGGATTGAGCGATGACGAATCACACGTACCGCGTCACGGAGATTGTCGGGACGTCGCCGGACGGAACGGATGCGGCCATCCGCAGTGGACTCGAGCGCGCGACCCGCACGCTGCGCAATGTGGACTGGTTCGAGGTGGTGGAGACCCGCGGGCACGTCGAAGACGGCGTGATCCACCACTTCCAGGTGACGCTCAAGGTCGGCTTCCGCCTGGACGACGCCGATGAGGTCGCCGATTCATGACCAAGTACCTCATCTCCTTCCCGAGCGACGCGATGGTGGTCACCGACGAGGAATTCCCGGTCGTCGTCGCCGACTCCCACGCTGTCGTCGCGGAGGCGAAGGCGGCCGGCGTCTGGGTCTTCGGCGGGGGGATCGACGAGGGCGTTGCTCCGGTGCTGGTGGCCGCCGATGGGTCGGCGAGCGCCGAGATGTATCCGGGCTCCGACCTCACGGGCGGGTTCACCGTGCTGGAGTTGCCGACCCGGGAGGACGCGGTCGAGTGGGCGCGGCGGATTGCCGTGGCCTGCCGGTGCGCGCAGGAGCTTCGCGAGTTCGGGTACGACCCGGAGAGCTAGCGGCACCAAGGGGATAGGCCAGCGGGAGTGGCGGCATCCGCCACCCGACACCCCTTCGGTCGTGCGGCCAACAGTCTGGCCTGCCGCGGCTCGCGGCAGGCCAGACAGACGGGCACGTCAGGACTAGACCTCTGCGCTGACGGGTTTCGGGATGAGGAACGACGCCCCGAAGGAGGCGAGGGTCAGGACGAAACCGACCGCAACGACGACGAAATATGACGTGCGCATATCAACGGAGGTGCTCAGCACGGCCAGGGTGGACGGAAGCACCAGAAAGCTGAGCCCGGCGCCGAGGTTGAAGGCTCCGGCGTTCATCCCAGGCAGGAACCCCGGGTTACCGGGTGGGGACAGAACCACGCCGAGCCCATTGAGCATGATGTTCGCGGTGCCGGCGTAGAGGATGCCCAGCAGTGCCGCACCGACGATCATCAGGGGAAGGCTGTTAAGGCCGCCGATCCCGATGACCGCCAGCGCGAGTGCGCTGCCCAGCAGCCCGATGCGCAGCATCTTCGTATAACCGAATGTGGGCGCCAGCCGACCACTGAAGGGCCCGACCAGCCAGCCCAACAGGGCGTACGGGGTGAGGATGATCAGGGCCATCTGGGTGGCATTCACCGAGAATCCGGGAGCAGCAGCCTGCACATAGGCCGGCACAATTCCGTTGATGACCGCGAAGATCCCGGTCATTGCCAGCGTTGTGGTCAGCAGCGGCGCCCAGGTGGACCGGAGCCGCAGGTGAACGATCTGCACCATGGGCTGCTTGCTGTTCTTCTCGACCGACCAGAACGCTGCGAATGCGGCCGCAGCGACCGCGGTCAGTCCGATGGCCAAGATCAGGGTGCCCACCGAGAAGCTGCTGGCGAGTTTGGCGGCCTCGTTGAGGGCGGTGAGGATCGATCCGACGGCCAAAACGATGCAGAAGGCGCCGAGCCAGTCCATCCGGGTTCCGGCAGCAGGCCGGGACTCAACGGCGAGGAACAGCACCAGCAGGAGTGCCACAATCGAGAAGACAACCATCAGCCAGAAGATGCTGCGGAAGCCCAGGTGCTCAGCGAGATACCCGCCGGCGAAGGAGTCGATTCCAGCGATGCCACCGTTGACGGCAGCCACAAATCCCATCAGGGTTCCGTACTTGCGGGGGTTGGAGATGGCCGAGCGAAGCATGATCAGGCAGAGCGGCACTGTGGGTCCGCTGACGCCCTGGATGATTCGACCGACGAACAGCCAGGTGACATCCGGTGCCATGGCCGCGACGGCGGACCCGACACCCATCATGAGCATCATGCCCAACAGGATCTTCTTGCGGCCGACGATATCGCTCAATCTCGGCAGCACGAGAGAGAACAACGCGGCCGCGGTGAAGAACCAGGTCTGGGACAAGCCGATGGATGCTTGATCGGCGCCGAGCTCCTTGCCCATGGTGACCAAGGCCGGGCTCAGCATGCTTGCGTTGAGCTGGAATGCGACACAAGCCGCGAGAAGCGCCGTCATCAGCGCTGCTGTGTTGACCTTTTTTGTGTGTTCGGTGGGGATCAATGTCGCGGTCATGATTCAACGTCTCCAATGCGGATCAGGGCATCTGCAATCAGGTTCCAGAATCGTGCGTGGTCGAGAGTGACGGCCACTGATGTCGTGCAGTCCGCCGGTGCCGGAGCCCGGAAGTCGGCAACGGTCATGCCCAGGGTGAGGGTGCCGTTCAGCTCGATGTCCACAGGTACCTTCACTGTCGAGACAATGCTCGGGTCGATGACATAGGCCACTGCGCACGGGTCGTGCACCGGGGGCGAGTCAAAGCCCTGGACGTCCCGGTAGGTTTCGCCGAAGAAATCGAGCAGTTCGCCAACGAAACGGGCCGGCCCGGTGTTGATGGCGGCAATCTGTTCCCTGACCGCCGGTGTGGCCAACGCCTGGTGGGTCAGGTCCAACCCGACCATCACGACCGGCCACTTTTCATTGAAGACAATGTGCGCGGCCTCGGGGTCGATGATGATGTTGAATTCGGCGACTGCGCTCCAGTTGCCGACATGGTATCCGCCGCCCATCAGCACGACCTCTTTGACTCGTTCCACAATCCGGGGTTCTTTGCGCGCCGCCAGTGCAATGTTGGTGAGGCCGCCCGTCGGGACAAGCGTGACTGTTCCGGGTTCGTTGGTCATGATGATGTCGATGATCAGGTCGACAGCGTGCCGCTTGTCCAGTATCAGGTTCGGCTCCGGCAGGACCGGTCCGTCCAGGCCCGATTCACCATGGATGGACGGGGCGTTCTCACTCTGCCGCATGAGCGGGCGAGCGGAGCCGGCCGCGAACGGGACATCCGTGATGCCGGCGACACGGGCAACTGCCAGCGCGTTGCGGGTCACTTTCTCGAGCGTTTGGTTCCCGACGACAGTCGTGACGGCCAGCAGCTCAATTTCCGGGCTGCCGTGCGCCAACAGGATGGCGATCGCGTCATCGTGGCCTGGGTCGCAGTCCAGAATGATCTTCTTAGGCATGGTGCTCCACTTCATTGGGGACGTTGCCCACCCATGGGATGTGGCGGCTGCAGCGTGCTCTCCCGAAGCATGCGCCTAGTCACTGCATAAGTCAAACGCTTAACGTGTAGTTGAGTTAAGCGGTTAATGTCCAGATATCAAACGCTTGACGGCATCCGGCGATTTTCGCGGCAGGCTGGACGGCGCGCAGGGTTACAGTTGGCTCATGGCCATCCACGGCACGAGCGAGTCGCCCGCTCGTTTCCCGCGCGCGACAGCATCCATGGTCGCCAGCAGGGCGGGCGTGTCTGTCGCAACGGTGTCTCTGGTCGCCAGCGGCAAGACCGACGGCCGGGTGTCAGCGGACACGGTCATCCGAGTCCAGCAGGCCATCGCCGATCTGCATTACGTGGTCAACCGGGTCGCCAGCTCTCTGGCGACTGGTTCGAGCAATTTCGTCATCCTGGTTGCACCGGACATCTCCAACCCGTTCTTTGCCAGGGTCATTGCCGGGGTGCGCGAGGCCTTGGGTTCGTCGTACCAGCTGCTGCTGTCCGTCACGGACTCCGGCCAGATGCCCCAGCTCGAGAGTGTGCGGGAGTTGCTTGCTTTTCGTCCGGCCGGGCTGCTCGTTGACGCACCGAGCGCGCGCCTGATACAGAGCCTGGTCGTCGATGAACCGATCGTGTTCCTCGACGCACCCGGCGCAGACGCCGGTGTTCCGGCCGTCAATCTCGACGTCGTGCGGGGGGCGGAGGCGTTGGCTGTGCATCTTGCAGAGCGCGGTCATCGCACGGTCGCCTACCTGGACAGCGTCACTGCCGCCTCGACCTTCGCTCTGCGTCGTCGTGCGTTCTTGGCCAAGGCCCAGGAATGCGGGATGAGCCCCATCGAAACGCCGCGAGCCAGAAGCACCATCGACGTAGGGTCGGCAGCCACCGAATTCGCGAAAGTGTGGCCGGCCTGGCAGCGGGCGGGAGTCACTGCCGTCGTCTGCGCGACCGACACCCACGCGTACGGCGTTCTCCAGGTGGCTCACTCGCTGGGAGTGCGTGTGCCGGAGCAACTGGCCGTCTCAGGTTTCGACGACCTGCCTTTTTCCGCGATGAGTCACCCAAGCCTGACCACCGTCGAACTCCCTGCCCGGAAACTCGGCCGGGCGGCGGCCGACCTGCTCGTTGCGTTGATCGAAGGCCGGGCCCCCGATTCCGGGCCGCCACTCATGCCTAGCCGACTGATCATCAGGGACTCCACCGGTGGGTTCGTGAATGGTGCGGCGTAGAAGGGCGCAGCCGCGCTGACGCGGCTTGGCTCGCTCCCTATGCCCGATCCCGTCCGCGGTCGGACGACGGCCTGGAAACGTGTGAGGGTTGCCGTGGCCGGTGGACCTCTTCCTCGTGATTGCAGAAGTGCGGCATTTCCTCGGGGAATTGGTCCCGCCCGCCGCCGTGCCTGTTTCGGCACGCCGCGCCCGAAACGGCGGGCGCGGGCTGCGGAAACCGGCGCGGGCGTGGGGGAGTGGTGGTGCGTGCGAGGGGCTCGTGAACTCGCCCGCCGTGCGCCGGTAACGTGTGTTACCTTGTAGTTGGCATAACAAGCAACCGGGTGTGACACGGTACAGGATGTGGGGCGGGGCAATGGCGATCGAGGGCGAGGCGATTCCGTCTCAGTTGCGCAAGGGCGTGGTCGAGCTGGCCGTGCTCGCGCTGCTCCACCGGGGCGAGGCATACGGCGCCGAGATCGTCGACCGACTCGTCCAGTACCCGGGCCTCGCCATCAGCGCCGGCACCGCGTACCCGCTGCTGAACCGGCTGAAGAAGTCCGGCTTGATCACCTCCGAGTGGCAGGAATCGCCCGTCGGCCCGCCGCGCAAGTACTACCGGCTGTCGCCCGCGGGCGAGCGAGCCTTCGTCGCGATGACCAAGGTCTGGACCGCGATGAGCGCCGACATGACCGACCTGCTGGGAAAGGACGCGACCCGTGCGTGACCACTCCGAACCGCTACCCGGCGACGCCGTCCCGCCTGCCGGGGCGGATGCGCTGCTCGACGACTACTTCGACCGCCTGCGCGGCGCCGCGGCGCGGCTGCGCATCGACATCGACGCGGACGCGCTCGCCGACCTGCTGGCGCACGTCGAGCATCGCCTCGACGGAACCGATCGCAGCGACGACACGGTGCTCCGGGTGCTGGCCGAGCTCGGAGAGCCCGAAGCGCTCGCGCGCGCCTATACGACCGACGATCCCGACTCTGACGTCGACGGCGGTTACGACACCGACCGAGGTTTTAACTCCGACGTCGACCACGACGGGGGCACGGATGCCGCCGCTTGCGGCCCCCGGGACCTCGCCGCCGGGGGAGTGCCGCGCACCCACCGGGCGGGCCGGTTCCTCGGCGTGCCGTATGACACCCGGCAGCCGACATCGAAGCGGTTCGCGAGCCGGTCGTGGGACCCCGCCGACCCGAGCATCTTCGTGCCGAAGGCGCTCGGCATCGGCTGGACGGTCAACTTCGCCGCGCTCGCCGTGCGGGCCCACCTGATCCGGCCGGACGACGAGGACGAGCCGTTCGCCGAAGCACCCGCGTGGGTGGTCACGGCGACGCTCGCCGCACCGATCCTCGCCGGGATCGCGTTCGCCACCCTCGCGGCCGTCACCTGGGCCGGCCTGCCCGACACCGTCCCCTCGCACTGGGGACTCACCGGCGAACCGGACGGCTACTCGAGCCGCACCGCCAACCTCCTGCTCCTCAGCGGATTCGTGCTGGTGCCGCTGCTCGCCGCGGCCTGGGTGCACCTGGCCCGGCGTGCGGCGGGGAGCCGCGTCGCCGCATCCGCCGGGAGCTTCGCGCTCGCGCTCGTCGCGCTCGCCTGCCTGGCGCAGACCATCTTCGCGGTGCAGGGAGGCGCCGGCATGTGGCCGACCTGGATCGGACTGTTCCTCGCGCTCGTGCTGCCGTTGGGGTTGCTCGTGGGCGTTTCCCGGAGCGGTCGCGCCGCCGAACAGCGCCGCGACTTCGCGTCGGCCTCGAAGAAGGGTTCCGTGTCATGAACATGCCTCTGTCGTCACTCCCCGGGTGGGCGTGGATCGTCATTGCGGCGATGGCGGTCGTCCAGGTCACCCTCGACGTCATCGCCCTGGTCGACCTGTACCGGCGGCCCGCCGATCGGGTGCTCACCGGCAACAAGTGGGTGTGGCTGGCCGTGATCCTGCTCGCCAACCTGCTCGGCGCCATCCTCTACCTGGTCGTGGCCCGAAAGCCGGCCCCGCTCGACGCGGCCGCGTCGGCGCCCCGGCCGCCGTCGACCAGCCCCGACGCCGTCGCGGATGCGCTATACGGCCCCGCCATAACTCCTGCAAATCCCGGGGATGCCGGCGGACAGCCGCGGAATTCCGGGCCGGAAATTCCGACCCCCCAGAATTTGCCGGAGTTATGACCGTGCTCGCGCCGCGTGGGGGAGCGGGTCTTCGATGAGCCTCGCGATCCGCACCAGCGGCCTGACCAAGACCTACGGCGAGCACCGCGCGCTCGACAACGTCGACCTCGAGGTCGAGGAGGGCTCGATCTTCGGCTTCCTCGGCCCGAATGGCGCCGGGAAGACGACGCTGCTCCGGATGCTGACCGGGCTCGCCCGACCCACGAGCGGCGTCGTGCAGATCCTCGGGCACGACGTCACGGCGGTCGACGACTCGATCCGCGCCAGGATCGGTTTCCTGCCAGACGTGCCCGGCTTCTACGACTGGATGACCGCCGAGGAATTCCTCCGCTTCGTCGGCCGGCTCTTCTCGATCGACAGGCGCACCCTCGATGAACGCATCGGCATGCTTCTCGGCCTCTCCGGGCTGACCGACGTGACCACCGCGATCGGCGGCTACTCCCGCGGCATGAAGCAGCGGCTCGGGGTCGCCCAGGCGCTCATCAACGCGCCCCAGCTGCTGCTCCTCGACGAGCCGACGAGCGCCCTCGACCCGATGGGACGCCGCGATGTGCTCGACATGCTCACTTCACTGCGCGGGCGCACCACCGTATTCTTCTCGACGCATATCCTCGCCGACGTCGAGCGGGTCTGCGACACCGTCGCCATTCTCGACCGCGGCCGCGTCGTTGCCCACGGGCTGATCCAGGAGCTCACGTCCCGGTACGCCGAACGCAAGGTGATCCTCGAGGTCACGGATGCCGCGGCCGACCTCGCGCAGGACATCTCCCGCGAGCCGTGGGCGACATCCGTTGCCGTGGGCCCGACCGGCGCCCTCGAAATCACCGTCACCGACATGGACGCGGCCCGCCGATCCATCCCGGTGCTCGTCGCCAACCGGCACACCGGTCTGTGCCGCATGGATGCCGGAGAGCTGGGCCTCGAGGACGTCTTCGTCAGCCTGGTCGGAGGGGGAAACCGATGAGGGGATTCGCGGCGTTCGCGCGCAAGGAGGTCCTCGAGATCGTGCGGACCTGGCGGCTCTGGGTGCTCCCCGGCATCGTGCTGTTCTTCGCGCTGACCGGGCCGTTGATGGCCCGGTTCACGCCGGAGATCCTGCGCGCGGTCGCCTCCGACCAGCTCGGGCAGTTCACGCTCCCGGACCCGACGTATGCGGATGCCTACACGGGGTGGATCAAGAACCTGTCCCAGATCGTGCTCTTCGCGCTGATTATCGTCTACGGCGGCATCGTGTCTTCTGAACGGCGGAGCGGCACCGCGGTGCTCGTGCTGACGAAACCGGTGTCGCGTGGCGCGTTCATCCTCGCGAAGGCGACCGTGCACTCGGCGTTCCTCGCGGTGCTCGTGGTCGCTGGAACGCTCGTGACCTGGGGCGGCACGGCGATCGTCTTCGGGGAGGCACCCGGCGGGGCGCTCTGGTCGGCGTCGCTCGCCTGGCTGGTGTTCGGCATCCTGTTCGTCGCCCTGATGACTCTGCTCTCCGTGGTGATCAGTCCCACGGCCGGGGCGGCCGGCGCCGGGCTGGGCGCGTATGCGCTCGTATCGATCGCCGCACTGTGGACGCCGCTCGGCACCTATTCACCGGCGGCGCTGACCGGCGTGCCCACCTCGCTCGCGCTCGGGAAGTCGGTCGAAACGTTCTGGCCGGTGTGCACGGCGCTTCTGCTGGCCGCGGCACTGGTCGCGCTCGCGGTCGCCGCCTTCCGGCGGCAAGAACTGTAGGCCTGCCGGGCGTTGCCTGCGCCCCTTTTGGTAGCCCGCGCCCGAAACGGCGGGTGCGGGCTGCGGAAACCGGCGCGGGCGCGGGGTGAACGGATGTGGCGCGGTACGTGCGCTGGATGCTGGCGGCGAAGGGCGGCATCCGCTCACGACCGCGCCCCTTTCGGCAGGACGCGCCCGAAACGGCGGGTGCGGTCTGCGGAAACCGGCGCGAGCGCGGTGCGAAGAGGGCGCGGGCTGCCGAAACGGGCGCGGGGGGAACGCGGCGCGGGCCGCCGAAGCCGGCAGTGCTGCGGCGATCGACTTGTCGGCCGGCGTTGTCCGATCACGCCCGCGCCCTTTCGGCATGGCGCGCCCGAAACGGCGGGTGCGGTGTGCCGAAACGGGCGCCGGCGTGGGGTGAAGTGGGTGCGGTCTGCCGAAACCGGCGCGGGCGTGCAGCCGGACGGGCGCGGTTTGCCGAAACCGTCGCGGGCGCGCAGTTGGACGGGCGCGGTTTGCCGAAACCGTCGCAGGCGTGGGGTGAACGCATGCGGCGCGGCACGTGCGTTGGATGCTCGCGGCGACGGGCGGCATCCGCTGGCAGGTGCTCGTCAGCCTCGGTATTCGTTGGCCGTCACAGGCTCGACGACCCCGGCGTCGGCCATGAGGGGTACCGGGATGAGCGGTTCGAGCGTGGCGGGAACGGCGGTTTCGGAGCCGGCCGCACGCACGGCCGCGATGCCGCCGAGGATGAGCGCGCCGCCGAGGAGTTGGAGGGGTGTGAGCTGCTCGCCGAGCAGCAGCCAGGCAAACAGGGCCGCGAAGACGACCTCGAGCAGTGAGACGAAGGAGGCGAGCCGGGACCCGAGGGCTTCGGCGGAGGTGATTCCGGCGACGTAGGCGAGTGCGGTGCTGACGACCGCGACGATGACGAGCGGCACCCACCAGGGCAGGGCGGTGCCCGCGAGCGGCACTGGGCCGAACGTCGCGGAGAGGGGCAGAACGCCGGTGACGCCCAACCCGCCGAGCACGAGGCCGCCGAGCACGAGTCCCGCGGCCGCGAACCCGACCGGGGGCAGCCCCTCGCTCGGGCGGGCGGCCATCACGAAGTAGATCGCGCAGCCGACCATGGCACACGCGGCGAAGGCGAGACCGAGCGGGTCGACCGCCCGAATCGCGCCGGGGCCGACCACGAGCACGAGCCCTCCGACGGCGAACAGCGACCCGACCAAAACGAGTGCGTGGGGGATGCGCCGGGTCAGCACCCACACGACGCCGACCAGAAGCAGCGGCGCGAGAAGTTCGATGAGCGCGGCCGTCGCCACCGGAATGGTCTGGATCGCGGCGAAGTAGAAGAACTGGGTGGCCGCGACGCCGGCGAGGGCCATCGCGAGAACGCGCCACCGTGCCCGCCACAGGGCGGGCCAGGATCCGCGCAGGGAGACCAGGGCGAGCGGCAGCAGCACGAGCCCGCCGAGGAGCACGCGTGCGGTGACGGCGGCGCTCGGGGACCAGCCGGCCTCGAGCAGGG
The DNA here is from genome assembly GCF_035019865.1 of Cryobacterium sp. 10I5. NCBI lineage: Bacteria > Bacillati > Actinomycetota > Actinomycetes > Micrococcales > Microbacteriaceae > Cryobacterium > Cryobacterium sp. 10I5. Next base: position 37,328 of record NZ_JASJVI010000020.1, on the reverse strand, counting down.
GCTTGATGAACGCGCCGGAGGTGCCGAAGGAGAGGGAGCCGATGACCGCCACGACGAGGCCCGCTGAGGGGGACGAGATCTTCATGGGACTCCTTCTGCTGCCTGTCGTATGGGTAGCTTTCGCTGCCTGCGTCTGCCGTGCGCGCTCTGCTGCAGAGCTCTACTGCCGAGTGTTGCTGCCGAGCTTGACTGCCGCGCGCCAGCACCACGCGCCGCGTTACGGTCTACTATTGGGTATGACCATAACGTTAGGCGATGGTCGGGTTAGGAGTCAACATGCAGTTTGCCCATGACACCGTGGAGTCGCTCGAGTTCGCGGTCGACCTCGGCAATACCGATCCCGCGGCCTCCCGCAGTGGCACGGATGAGCTCGCGACCCTCGATTTGCTTGCGGACTTCCTCGCCGGGTATCCCTTCTCCGGCCGCATCGACGGCGACGAGCGCGAGCGGCTCGATGTGCTGCGCGCCCGCGACGAGGTGCGACTCGTCTGGACCCTCGACCGCGACTCCGCGGCGCTCCAGGTCAACGCCATGCTCGCCGAGGCCCGGGCCATGCCGTACCTCGCCCGGCACGACGCATCCGACTGGCACCTGCACGCGACCACGCCCGACGCCCCACTCGGCGAACGCCTGCGCGTCGAAGCCTCGCTCGCCCTGATGGACGTGATCCGGATGAACGAGATGCGGCGCCTGAGCCTCTGCGAAGCGGATGACTGCACCGGCCTGATCCTCGACCTCTCCCGCAACGGGTCCAAGCGCTTCTGCAGTGCGCGCTGCGGCAGCCGGATGAACATGATCGCCTTCCGGAAACGGAAGGGCGCGGGCGCGCAAGACTGAACCGGGTCTCGCGGAACGTTATGTCGGAGAATTTCGCGACTCGCGGCATCCGCTGCCCGGAAACGCGGCGTGTCGCGAGAATCTCCGACGGTGCGCCGCGGCACTCTAGGTCACGCCGGGCGGAAGGCTCACGCTCAAACCTGCGGCGGATGCGGGCGGCGAGTAGACGGAGAAGCCGCTCAATTCAGAGGCGGCGACCCCGTCGACGACTGCATATGTTGGCCACGATCGTGGCCCGGCAGCTCCGAACACGGCCCAGGCATCAGGCGAGTAGCCGGTGCTGAATCGTGCGGGGTACCGGATGCCGTCGAAGCCGAGCGACTCGAACAGGGCCGCCCACTGTTGCGGAACGCCGTAGCTGTCCATGGTGCTCAACTCACGGGTGACACCGAACGTGGCGGCGTCCGCCGCGGCCACGTCGGCACACTTCTCGCCCGCGCTGAGGTCGAGCTCAGTGACCTGGAATTCCTCGGCGGCCCAGCGGGGCACCATGCCGGATGCAGCGTAGCTGGGTCCCAAACGCTCGCGGACGGCAACGGCCACGGTGTCGGCGAGATAACAGGTGCCGAGTGGTGGGGCTAGATCGAAGCGACCCCCGCCCGGGCCGCCGGGCGCCGACGCGAAGAACCAGGCTCCACGCCCGATCGGGTGGGATCGGTATTTCCGTTCAGCGCCCCGAGTATGTACTGCCGGGAAGCCGGTGAAGTCGCGGCCCGGAAGGGGATTGGCCTGAAAAGTCGCCTGCCGGCTCACGGCGCAAGCCGAGCGGCATCGTTTCGCGCGGCGTCGAGAACCGGTCCCAGCTCGTTCGACTTCAACAGGTCCGCCGCAGAGCGACCGCCGAACCGGGGTGTCTTCACGTTCAGCCAGAGCGCCTGCGACCACTCGTCACGGGCGGCGGGGAGCAACGCCTCGATCACTTGCCTCAGGTGGGGAAGTGGCTCGCCGCCGGGGCCGAATTGCCATGCCGGGAAAAGGAGTGTCTTCGCATCCGCCGTCTGCACGGCGAGCAGCACGCCCTGGTTCCTCAGCTTGTGGACGTGCTGGCGGCTGACGCCCTTCCACTTCGCGATCGCCGAGGCCTCATAGAAGGGACCGATCTTCTCCTGCCAGACGCTTGTGCCGGGGATCGTGGCGACCATGCGTTCGGCCACGGTGCGAGCGGTGCCGGCGACGGATGCTTCGAGGCGGTCCGGAAGACGCTTCGCGAGCTCGGTCAGAAGTTCGGCCTGGTAGTCGGTGAGCATCAGCGTCCGGGAGTGGCGCTCCCCGGGGGGTGTCTGCGCTTCGGCGTCGGGTGTCATCATGAGCCCTCCCGGTGAGCCATCGGTTGTCATCTCTGTCAACCAAGCCTAACTTCGGTGTCACCTCTGTCAACCGACTCTCGTGAGGTGAAATCGCCGACTTGTCTCGCCCGGGGCGGCGGCGCGACTGTTGAAGTCGGTGGAATGCTGCATGATGAATGGGGGTCCGTCGTGCGCACCGCGCGGCGTGTCGAGTCGTTCTGAACCGTGTCGAGTCCAGGGTAGGTGAGCATCGTTTCTGCCGAGGTCCAGTTTTCCGAGTCGTTCAGCGTGTTCAGCCACCTCAACGCGCAGAACAGCGAGATCTACCGCCGCGTGCTCGGCACCTTCGTGACGGCCAAGGAGCGGTTCCAGGTGCATCTGCGCCCCGACGACGTGCTCGGCCAGCTGCGTCGCGATGCTGCAGTGGATGCCGCGGAACCGACCCCGGGCGCAGCCGCCAATCCGGCCGCGGGTGCGACCAGTGCGACCGTCCCTGTGCCAGAAGACCTGTCGATCGAGGCCGTCACCGCGGCCCTCGACTCACTCGTCGGCTGGGGCAACCTCCTCGCGTCGCCCGACACCGGCCGCGTCGTGCAGGTCGAGGACTTCTACCGCAAGCGCCATCTGTTCCAGCTGAGCCAGGCGGGCGAGGCCGCCGAACGCGCCCTCGAACGGTTCGAAGAGACCCTCGGCCGCCGCGGCGCCCTGCAGAGCGTTGCCCTCGAGGACATCGCGGTCACCCTGCACGAATTCGTGACGCTGATCGGCGCCGAAACCCCGGACCTCGGCAAGCTGCACCAGACCCTCGCCGCGCTCACCCTGCGCTTCACCGAACTCGCCGACAACGCGAGCGCGTTCATGGCCTCGCTCCAGCGCACGATCGACCTCACCGACACCGACGAGGCGGCCTTCGTCGCCTACAAGTCGCGACTCGTCGACTACCTCGAGCGTTTCATCCAGGACCTCACCGTGCGCGGACCGCAGATCGCGACCCTGCTCGGCGGTGTGGACAGGGCGGCGGTCAACCGCGCCCTCCGCGCGCTCGCCGAACGCGAGGCGAGCGATGCCCTCGTTCAGGTTCCCGATCCCGACCATGCCGAGCATGCCGATCACACCGAGCATGCCGACGGACCCGGCGGCCACGGCGCCCTCGCCGAGTCGGCGCGTCACTACGGCGTCTGGGCAAACCGATGGGAGGGGCTGCGGTCGTGGTTTCTTTCGAGCCACGGCAGGGACAGCCAGGCGAAGCTGCTGCGGATGGCCGCGCTCGCCGCGATCCCGGCCCTGCTCGACGCCGTGCGCGCCGTCAACGCGAGGCGATCGGGCCGCTCCGACCGGTCAACTGACTACCTGCGTCTCGCGCAGTGGTTCCAGGAAGCGCCCGACGACGACGACCGGCACCGGCTCGCCCGGGCCGCGTTCGGCCTCTACTCCGCGCGGCACCTCACGGTCGACTCGGCGACCTGGGCGCACTGGAGCGACAACGCCGCGCTCGTCGGGGCGCCGTGGGCGGATGCCCCCGCGATCGAGATCTCGCCGCAGCTGCGCCGAACCGGCAGTTACGAGCGCAAGGGCCGGCCGAATCAGGTCATCGACCGGTCGGCGGCGCGGGCACTGATCGCGCTGCAGGTGCGTCAACAGGCGGAGCAGATCGCCGCAGCGCGGAAGCGCCTCGCGACCGACGGCACGGTCGAGCTGAGCGCGCTCGCCGGGCTCGACAGCACCGCCTTCGGTCTGTTCCTCACCCTGCTCGGCGATGCGCTCGTCGCGCGCCCGCCGGACGGCGGGCCGATCCGCACCGCTTCGACAGACGGCACCATGAGCATCGAGCTGACCGAGCTGCCGGATGCCGGTTTCGTCGCCCTCGAGACCGAGCGCGGCACGCTCTGGGGTCCCGACCACCTCGTGCGCATCACCGACCTGATGGCGGAGGACGAGACACGGCCGACCGGCGCGCACGACGCCGACGCCGGGGCTGACGCTGACGCCGACGCCGACGCCGGGGCTGACGCTGACGCCGACGCCGGGGCTGACGCCGACGCCGGGGCTGACGCCGACGCTGACGCTGACGCTGACGCTGACGCTGACGCCGACGTGTTCGTGGAGGTGTCATGAGCGTCTCGGCGGTCGACGACCGGCAGCGGGCGGCCCGGATGCTGCTGCGCACGCCCCTGATCCGCTCGACCGACGAAGAGCGCTACCGCCTCGTGCGGCGGCACGCGGGCGACCTCGCCGAGTGGTTCGACATCAACACCGGCTGGGCGCTGCATGTCGACAGCGAGGTCGTGCGGCTCGACCGGGAGCCGGCCACCGTGACGGATGCGACGCATCCGTTCGCAGCCCGCCGCGGCGGGGTGCCGTTCTCGCGCCGCCGGTACGTGATGCTGATGCTCAGCCTCTCGGTGCTCGAGCGCAGCGACAGTCAGATCGCGCTCGGCCGCCTCGCCGAGCAGGTGCTCGTAGCCGCGACGGTGCCCGAGCTCGTCGCGGCGGGCTTCGTCTTCGAGCTCGGCAGCCGCGAGGAACGCAGCGACCTCGTCGCCGCCGTGCAACTGCTGCTCGAATGGGGCGTGCTCGCCCGGGTCGCCGGCGACGAGGCGGACTTCGTGCAGAACACCGGGGATGCGCTCTACGACGTGTCCCGACGGGTGCTCTCCCAGCTGCTCGTCACCCGGCGCGGCCCGTCGACGATCGGCGCCACCACGCTCGGCGCACGCACCACGGCCATGCGCGACCGCGGCACCGCCCCGACCGCTGACCTCCGCAACCTACGCCTGCGGCACAGCCTCACCCGTCGCCTGCTCGACGACCCCGTGCTCTACCTCGACGAGCTCGACGACGACGAGACCGCCTACTTGCGCGGCCAGCGCGCCGCGATCTGCCGGCGCATCACCGAGTTCACGGGGCTCGTCGCCGAGATCCGACTCGAGGGCATCGCCATGGTCGACTTCGACGACGACCTCAGCGACGTGCGGATGCCCGAAAAGGGCACCGAAGGACACGTCACCCTACTCCTGGCCGAGTTCCTGGCCCGGTGCGGTGAACCGGAGGTCCCGGTCGACGTCCTTGTCGGCCAGGTGCGCGCCCTCGCCCCCAACTACGCCAAGTTCTGGCGGAAGGGCGCGGCGGATGACGCGGCCGACCTCGTCGAGACCGCTCTCGGCCGCCTCCGTGCCCTTCGGCTCGTCGCTCGGGACGGGAACAGCATCCGTGTGCTGCCCGCTCTGGCCCGATACGCCCTCACTGCACCGACAATCATGGGAGTTCGACAGTCGTGACCCTCGACACAGTTGCACCATTCCGCTCTGACTCGCAGCCGGTGCCGACGAGCGTGCGTTGGCAGCCGCAGCGACTGGGCCTCGTCGACCTCTTCTACTACGACAACGAGGAATTCCCCTTCGTCGACGGCCGCCTGCTGTTGCGCGGCAACAACGGCGCCGGCAAGTCGAAGGTGCTCGCCCTGACCCTGCCGTTCCTCCTTGACGGGGACCTCTCGCCTCAGCGGGTCGAACCCGACGGCGACCGGCAGAAGCGCATGGAGTGGAATCTGCTGCTCGGCGACGAGCACCCGAACGGCGAACGCCTCGGCTACAGCTGGCTCGAGTTCGGCCGCATCGACGAGGCCGGCCAGGCGCAGTACGTCACGATCGGCGCGGGCCTCAAGGCGGCCCGGGGCCGCGGCATCACCCGGCACTGGTTCTTCGTGACCGATCAGCGCGTGGGGGAGACGCTCGACCTCATCGACGCAAGTCGGCTCGCGCTCGGGCGTGACCGCCTCGCCGAGGCTCTCGGCGACCGCGGCCGGGTCTACGACACCAAGGGCGAGTACCGTCAGGCTGTCGACGCGAAGCTCTTCGGCCTCGGGGAGCGGCGCTACGCCGAACTGATCGAGCTGCTGCTGCAGATTCGCGCACCGCAGCTCTCCAAGAAGCCGAGCGAGGCCGCCCTGTCCGAGGCGCTGACCCGCGCGCTGACCCCGGTCAGCGACGACGTGATCAAGTCCGTCGCCGACGGGCTGCGCTCGCTCGACGAGGAACGCGACGAGGTGCAGCAACTCGCCGCCGCCCAGAAGGCGGTCCACGGGTTCCTGCAGCACTACCGCGCCTATGCGCAGGTGATGCTCAAGCGGCAGGCCGTCGGCCCCCGTCGCGAGCAGTCCGACTTCGACAAGTACGGGCGGGCGATCCTTGAGGTGACCGCGGAGCTCGAACGGCTGCGGGAGTCACTCAACGCCAACGCCGCGGCCACCGCGGAACGACGCACCGAGCATGGGGCCCTCGAGGCCGAGCAGGAGGCGCTGCGCGACAGCGTGCACGCCGAGAGCGAGCGGCTGCTCCACATGGCGGATGCCGCGGCGACCGCCGCCGGGGAACGCGCGGCACTTGCGGAGGCCGGCCTTCAGCGTGCGGATGCCGCCCTCACTCGCGCCGACACCGAGGCGGCGGACGACCGGGCCGAGTTCGTGGCGGGCGCGACCCAGTTCCGTGCGGCGAGCGCTTCGGCGGTCGCTGCGGCCGTCGACGCGGGGATCGAGCACGACCCGGCGGGACTCGGAATCGTGCCGGACGAGACCGGCAGGCCCTTCGAGCGCGGCGGACGGGGCGGCGACGCATCGGGCGGCTTCGACGGCTTCGAGGCCGCCTTCCAGCGCGAGCGCACCGCGGCGGCCGCCCGCGTGACCCGCCTGCGTGAGTCCCTCGACCGGGTCTCCGCGCTGATCGCGGTGCTCGAGCAGGCCGAGGCACGCCTCGGCGCGGCGAACCTGCGCGAGGCCGAAACCGAGACCCGGCTGGCCGAGGCAACCGACGAACGTGCCGCCACGGATGCCGCGGTCGAGGTCGCCGTTGATGCTTACGTCTCCGAGGTCGATATCGTACTGGCCGCACTCACTGAGCTCGCCGTTTCCGATGACGCGTTCGGCGCCTTCACCGACTGGGTGCGCCTGCGCACGGGCGAGAACCCGGCGAGCACTGCGCTGCGCTGGGATGCGCAGCGGCTGCAGGGTGAGCTGGAACGGCGGCGCGCCGACCTTCGGCACCGGCTCGGCGACCTCGCGACCCGGCACTCGGCGCTCCTCGCCGAGATTTCGGGGCTCGAGCAGGGCGAGTCGGTCGAACCGACCCTGCCGCACACCCGCACCGCACCGGCCGGGGGGTCCCTTCCCCTGTGGCGCGCGGTGAGTTTCTCCGACGGGGTCAGCGCGGAGCACAGGGCCGGGCTCGAGGCCGCTCTCGAGGGCAGTGGGCTGCTCACGGCGCTCGTGCTGCCTGACGGGGACCTGCGTCAGCCCGGCGACGGACAGTTACTGCTGCACGGGGCGCTCACCGGGACATCCGCCGGCACACTTGCGTCGGTGCTGGTGGCGGAGCCGCCAGCGGGGTCTGCCGTGACCGCGGAGACGATCGAGGCGGTGTTGCGGGGGATCCGCCTGGGTGACGACTCCAGCCCTGGCGACGCCGATTCCGACTCCCGCTCCGACGCCGCCAGCTCATCGCCCCGCGGCATCGGCGACGACTCTCCCGCGGTGTGGGTGAGCCTCACCGGCCGGTACCGCCTGGGGTCTGCGTTCGGCGCCTGGTCCGTCGATACGGCCCGGTTCATCGGCGAGAGCGCACGCGAAACGGCCCGCACACACCGGCTGCGCGAGGCGCGGGCCGAACTCGATACGATCTCCGCAGAGCAGGAGGGCCTGACCATCGACCTCGACGAGATCGCCGCCCGGTCCGCTGTCATCGAACGCGAGCAGGCCGCGGTGCCGTACCCGACCGCGCTCGAGACGGCGGATCGGTCCGCGGAACGTGCCGCCGACCATGTCGCCCAGCGCACGAGCGAACGCGAAGAGACCCGCGTTCGTTCCGCCGGTGCCCGCCGCGAGCTCGCCGAGGCGGAAGCCGAACTCGCCGCGGATGCGGCCACTCTCCACCTCCCCACGGGACCGGACGCGATCCGCGGGCTTGGTTCCGCCCTGTCGGAGTATGAACGTCAGGTCACCGCGCTCTGGCACGCGGCCGAGCGGTGGGCATCCGCTGGGCGTCGGCTCGGGCGCGCCGAAACGCGGCTCACGGCCGCCCGCGACGAACGTGATCGGACCCTGGCCGAGGTCGGGTCCGCCGCCGACGAACGCACCCGCACCGGCAGCTACCTCGAGACTCTGCGCCAGCAGCTCGGCGCCGACGTGCGAGGCTACCGGGAGCGGGTCGCCGCCGTGGCCGCGGAGCTGAAATCGATCAGCGCCGCGTTGGGCCGCCTCGGCGAGAGCGCTCGCCGGGACGGCGAGAAGCAGGCCGGTCTCGGGGAGCGGCTCCGCGGCATCCGTGCGGACCAGGACCGCGTGGCCGCGAACCGGGTCGCCGCCGTCGCCGCACTGCAGCGCACGACCGCGCTCGGCCTCGTGCAGGTCGCAGACGTCGCCGCGCTCGCCGTCGTCGAACCGGATGCCGGGGGAGACACCGACTGGACCGTGACCCGGGGGGTGCAGTTCGCCCGCGCCATCGAGGCGGCGCTACCCGAGCTGGACGCCACCGACGAGAAGTACACCCGGCTGCAGTCGCAGGTGTTCACCGAGTTCGCCGACCTGCAACGATCGCTCGGCCGGCACGGGCATGAGGCGGCCTATTACCCGAACGACGACGGGGTGCGCGTGGTCGTGACCTTCCGCGGACGGGAGATGCTGCTCGTGGAACTTGCCGAGCAGCTCGGCGGGCAGATCGAGCAGCACCTGCGGCTGCTCAGCGCCAAGGAACGCGAGATCATCCAGTCGCACCTCGTCACCGAGGTCGGAGCTCAACTGTCCGAGCTGATCGGCGAGGCCGACCGGCAGATCGTGCAGCTCAACGAGGAACTGCGGGCCCGGCCCACCACGACAGGCATGATTTTGCGAGTGCTCTGGAAACCGCGACCGGACGGGCCTGCCGGGCTGACCGAAGCCCGGCGCCTGCTCGCGACCACAGCGGATGTCTGGGACGAATCCGATCGAGTTGCGCTGGGCGGCTTCCTGCAGGCCCGGATCGCGGAAGTGCGTGACGCCGACGAGGCCGGCAACTGGTACGACCACCTCGGCGAGGCGCTCGACTACCGCCGCTGGCACCGGTTCACCATCGAGCGGCAGCAGGGCGGCGTCTGGAAGTCGGCGACCGGCCCGGCATCGGGCGGTGAGCGGGTGCTCGCCGCGAGCATCCCGCTGTTCGCGGCGGCGTCTTCGCACTATCGCACCGCGACCAACCCGTATGCGCCGCGGATGATCATGCTCGATGAGGCCTTCGCGGGTGTCGACGACAACTCGCGCGCGAGCTGCCTCGGTCTGCTCGCCGAGTTCGACCTCGACGTCGTGATGACGAGCGAACGCGAGTGGGGTTGTTACGTGGAGGTGCCCGGGCTCGGTATCTCGCAGTTGACCCGTTTCGACGGCACCGACGCCGTGCACGTGCAGCGCTGGCAGTGGGACGGGAAACGGCGCACTGCCGTCGTCGACGCCGGTGTCGCTGCCGCTGAGGCCGAGGCTGGAGGGCTCTGGTGAGCGATTCTGTGAACGTCGGGGCCGGGGCAGGCTCGGGTGGCGAGGTCAGCGCGGAAGCCGTTGCGCGCATCCGTCGTCTGCTCGATACCCCGGACACCGCATGGCTGCTGACGCGCATGCGCTCCCGGCTCGAGCAAACCGGCACGCTCGTGGGCATCGTCACGAAGCAGAGCGCGAGTGCGACCGAGCGGATGGCGGCGGCCCGGCTCGTCGGCCGGCCCGTGCGCTCCGGGTCATCGGCTTCGGTGTCGCTCGACCAGCTCGATGCCCTGCTGCGGCGGGACGCCTGGCCCGCGGGGCTGGTCTCGGCGGTCACCGAACTCGTCGGGCCGATCGTGGGCCCCGAGGTCCGGCGCGCGGAACGGGCGAGCTGGCAGCAGGTCGCCGACACCCTGCGCGTGATCGCCGTCGAACGGCCCGAACTCGCGGGCTGGGTGGACAGCGTGAACCGGTCGGGCGCGCTGCGGCGAGCGACGGCATCCGCTTTGGCCGCACACTCGATGACCCTCCACCTCGGTGTGCTCGCCCGCGCCCTGCCGGCGGAGGGGGAGGCCCTCGGTGTGCTCGCGGCGCGCCTGTTCGGGGACGCGCATGCGCTCGACCCGAAGAGTCCACTCGGGTCGATCGCGGTCGGGCTCGCGGCGGCGTCGACCGGACAACCCGCCGGGAACGGATCACGGTGGCGGCGCGACGCGTGGCAGCAGTCGGGTGTCGTCGTGGATGAGCTGTCCTCGACCGTGCTCGCGCTCGGGCTACCCGGCGGCGTGACATCTCCGACGGCCCGTGCCCTGGCGGCGCTCGCCGAGTCCGGCCAGCCCGTCGTGTTGACGTACCGGCAGCTCGCCGTGGATGACATCGGCCGGGCCCCGGCGCTGGTCTCGGTGTGCGAGAACCCTGCGGTGATCGCGGCCGCGGCCGACCGGTACGGTGCTGGTGCTGGTGCTGGTGCTGGTGCTGGTGCTGGTGCTGGTGCTGGTGGCGGTTTCGTACCGATCGTGTGTGTGAACGGGCAACCGGGGGCTGCGGTGCTGCGGTTACTCACGCAACTCGTCGAAGGCGGTTCGCGGCTCCGGTACCACGGTGACTTCGATGCGGGCGGCGTCACGATCGCGCGCACGGTCGCCCGCAGCGTGCCGTGGACTCCGTGGCGATACGGCGAAGCCGACTACCGCGCCGCGTGCGAGTCGAGCCTCGCGACCTCGGAGTTCACCGGAAGCGTCGGCGCCACTCCCTGGGACAGTGCTCTCTCCGGCGCGATGGAGGAGTTGCGCTTGCGCGTCGAAGAGGAGTCGGTCCTCGAGGACCTACTCGCAGACCTGAAGCTCGACTAGTCCGGCCATCGTGGTGGCGCCCGCGCCGGTTTGCGCATGCCGCGCCCGAAACGGCCGGCGCGGTGTGCCGAAACCGGCGCGGCGGCGAGCTCAGATGGGCGCGGGCTGCCCAAAGGGGCGCAGGCGCGAATGACGGTGACGCGAGCGGGCTCGCGGAGGTCCTATAGCTGCGAGCTATACTCCGTGCATGAACACAGCGGAGAGTATTCTCGAGGCACGCACGCGCGCCGGGCTCTCGCAGAGTCAACTCGCCGTACGCGCCGACGTGCCGCAACCGAATCTCTCCGCCTATGAGTCCGGTCGGGTGCAACCCCGCCCCGAAACCCTTGCCCGCATCCTGGCCGCGACTACCGAGCGACCATCGGTCGTGCTGCAGCGGGGTCGCGAGCGCGTGCTCGAGCTGGCCGCCCGCCGCCGCGCCGGCCATGTACGAGTCTTCGGGAGCATCGCCCGGGGCACGGATGTCGCCGGCAGCGACATCGACCTCCTCGTCGAATTCGCGCCCGAGGCCTCCCTCCTCGATGCGGCGGGCCTGGTCCTCGATCTTGAACACCTTCTCGGCGTGCGGGTGGACGTGATGAGCGACCGGGCCGAGGGCAGCATCCGCGATCGTGCCGTCGCCGAGGCGGTGCCGCTGTGAGCGTGACCCGATGACCCACGAATTCGACCGCACGGATGCGCTGCTCGCGGACATCCGCGACCTCGTGCGTCATGCGCGCCTCATCACCGCCCGCGGCCGGGAGGTCTTCTTCGACCGGGCGGACCGAACCCAGCAACTCGCGGCCAAGGCCATCGTGATCGATCTGCAAACCGCGGTCGAGCGGTTGCCGGACGCATACCGGGACAAACACCCGGAGGTCGCGTGGGCGGAGTTGCGTGCGATGCGGAATTACCTCGCCCATGACTACGCGAACACGGACTATCAGATCGTCTGGAACGCGCTCGTCACGGACTTTCCCCGGCTTCTGCGGCAGCTGGGCCTCGCCGAGAGCTGAGGTAACGGATTCAGTGCACCTTTCCCGATTCCCTTGCGCGATCGTGCGGACGACGGGTACCGTGGCAGCAACGCCACACGACGAGAGGAGCCGTCCCATGATTCAGTCAAACTTTTCCGCAGTAAACTGCCTCGCCGCCGGCCTCGTCGGCGTCTTTACCGCCTGACCGGCGCGAGTTTCCACCACCGGTTCTGCGGTGGCGACGCCCTCGATGCCCGCTCGCAGCCGGCGCTTTGCGCGCCCCGGGATCAGTCCCGTTCCCTGACGTCGCATACCTGACGACGTCCATTCTTGCGCCGCTTCGGCGGCCCCGCCGGTGCAGCAGACGGATGCCTCCGCATCCGTCCTGCGCGCCGTCACAGTGAGGCTCAATCACCATGACCATAACCTTGCCGACCGATCCCGGTCGCCACGACCGCCCGCTGCCCCGGCAGCACGAACCGGAACCACCGTCCGCATCCGAACCCGAATCCGTAGTGGAGTCGGTTGCGCCGCAGCTGCGGCCTCTCGGCCGTGTCGATCGCCTGGCGCTGCACCTGGGCGTCGCGCTGATCCGGTGGGGGCGGCGGCCGCGCCCGGCGCGCCCGGTCGCATCCGTCGACTGGGAGGTGCTGCGGCGGGTGCGCGAAGAACGCGAGCGCGCTCTCGAACGCCAGCATGCGGACCTGCTCCGCTACCGGATGACCACGCCCTATCGGTGAGGGAGGGTGCGAGGCCGACCGGGCCTCGCACCTTCTCGACGCAACGTCGGAGATTTTCGCGACTCGCGGCATCCGCTGCCCGGAGTTGCGGCGTGGCGCAAAAATCTCCGACTTTACGTCTGACCGAGTTCCGCTTCGCCGGAACAATCGGGCGGTGTCAGTGGTTTGAGTTTCAGTAGCGACACCGCCTCACATCTGCACCGCCTCACATCTTGACCGCACACCTCGACGGGACCTTCATGTCTGAAACCGCCACCGCCAGTACCGACACGAATACAGGCACCCTCGCAGGTGCGTCTGCAGACAACACAGTGAGCACGGATGCCGCAACGACCGCGGCCGAGGCGGCCCTCGGTGTTCGCAACCGCCTCGTCATCACCCTGCTGCTCATCTCGACGTTCGTCGTCATCCTGAACGAGACGATCATGGGTGTCGCGCTGCCACGGCTGATGGAAGACCTCAACATCTCGGCGAGTGCCGCGCAGTGGCTGACGAGCGCGTTCATGCTCACGATGGCGGTGGTCATCCCGATCACCGGGTTCCTGCTGCAGCGCTACAACACCCGGCCGGTGTTCATCGCCGCGATGACCCTGTTCAGCACGGGGACACTCATCGCAGCGCTCGCGCCCGGCTTCACCGTGCTGCTCGTCGCCCGGGTGGTGCAGGCGACCGGAACGGCGATCATGTTCCCGCTGCTGCTCACGACCGTGATGACCCTCGTGCCCGCGGCGCACCTCGGCCGGATGATGGGCAACATCTCCATCGTGATCTCGGTCGCACCGGCGATCGGTCCGACCATTTCCGGCGCGATCCTGAGCGTGCTCGACTGGCGCTGGATGTTCATCCTCGTGCTGCCGATCGCGCTGACCGCGCTCGTCGTCGGCGGCATCCTGATGAAGAACGTGACGACACCGACCAAGACCCCGATCGACGTGTTCTCGGTGATCCTCTCCGCGCTCGGCTTCGGTGGGCTGGTCTATGGGCTGAGCAACCTGGGCGCGGCGGGCGGCGGCATCGCCTCGGTGTCCGGCTGGCTGCCGCTCGCCGTGGGCGCGCTCGGCCTCACGACGTTTATTCTGCGCCAGCTGTCGCTGCAGAAGCGCAACCGCGCGCTGCTCGACCTGCGCACCTTCCGCTCGCGCACCTTCACGTTCGCGATCGTGATGATGGCGATCAGCATGATGGCCCTGTTCGGCACCATCATCCTGCTGCCGATCTACATTCAGACCGTGCTCGGCCTCGACACGCTCACCACCGGGCTGATGCTGCTGCCCGGGGGGCTCGTGATGGGCCTGCTCGCGCCGCTCGTGGGACGGCTCTACGACCGGTCGGGCCCCACCCGGCTCCTCGTCACTGGCTCGGTGATCGTGAGCGCGGTGTTCTGGGGGATGACCCTGCTGAACGAGCACAGCGCGCCATGGATGGTCGTCGCTGCGCACGTGACCCTGAGTCTCGGCCTAGCCCTGCTCTTCACCCCGCTGTTCACCGCGGGGCTGGCGGCCGTGCGCCCCGAGCTCTACTCGCACGGCAGTGCGATGGTCGGCACGATCCAGCAACTCGCCGGCGCGTTCGGCACCGCCCTGTTCGTGACGGTGATGGCCTCCGTCGCCGCGTCGCAGCTGGCCCCCGGTGTGACCGCGGTGACCGCAACGAGCGCAGGGATCCACGCGGCCTTCCTCTGCGGCGCCGTGATCTCCCTGTTCGCGATCCCGGCCGCGTTCTTCATCCGCCGCACGCCCGCGGTCGAGGGTGCGGATGCCGGTGCGCCCGCCGAAGTCCCCGCGCACTGACCCGCACAGGCTCATCCGGTGTAGCGTCGTGATAACGAAATTGGGGGTCTTTTCGGCATGGCGTCTTCACTGCTCACTTCACTCGATAAGCCCGATCAGCAGGCTGTTCCGCGAAAGGATTCGCGGTCCGATGGCGAGCCGCTCGTGCACATCAGCAACTTCCGGATGGACTTCGGCCGCTCGACCGTAATTCGGGACCTGTCCTTCGACATCAACCGGGGCGAGACCTTCGGGTTCCTCGGATCCAATGGATCCGGCAAGACCACCACCATCCGTGCGCTGCTCGGGATCTACCAGCCCACCGCCGGTCTGCTGCACATCAACGGGAAGCCGTTCAGCCCCGAAGACGGTGCCACCCTCGGCTACCTGCCCGAGGAACGCGGCCTGTACAAGAAGGAATCCGTCATCGACGTGATGACCTATTTCGGGCGCCTCAAGGGACTCAGCCGGTCGAACGCGCACTCCTGGTCGCTGCAGTATCTCGAACGGGTCGCGCTGGCCGACAAGGCCAAGGTGCGGCTCGACAAGCTCTCGGGCGGCCAGCAGCAGAAGGTGCAGCTCGGCGTCACGATCATGAACGACCCGGAGCTGCTCATCCTCGACGAGCCCACCAAGGGTTTCGACCCGGTCAACCGCAAACTGCTGATGGATATCATCGAAGACCAGAAGCGGGCCGGCGCCACCGTGCTGATGGTCACTCACCAGATGGAAGAGGTCGAACGCCTCTGCGACCGGATCGTCCTCCTGAAGAACGGTGAGGCCGAGGCCTACGGCACCGTCGAGGACGTGCAGGACCAGTACGGCGGAACCGTGGTCCGAGTCCGCTACACCGGCGAGATCCCCGAGTCGCCGCACTACACGGTGACCCGGCGGGAGAGCAGCTACGCCGAACTGACCGTGACCGGCCCGATCGACGAGGCCGTCATCCTGCGTGAGCTGATGGATGCCGGAGTGACCGTTCGTGAGTTCACCGCCGGCCGTCCCTCGCTCGACGACATCTTCGTCGCCGTCTACGGTGACCAGAACGCCGGTGACCAAAACGCCGGCGCCGCTGCCGGTGAACGCGTCGGAACGGCGGGGGAGTAGACCATGGCTCGGCACAATCTCGGCACGGTCGTCTCGTTCGAAGTGACGCGCACGCTCAAGAAGAAGCAGTTCTGGCTCACGACCCTGCTGGTGCCGGTGGTGATCGGCATCGTGATCGCGCTCATCGTGCTGTCGAACACCTCCACGGAGAGCAAGGTCGACTCGCAGAAAGACGCGACCCTTCGGTTCACCTATAGCGACGCATCCGGTTACATCGACCCGGCCATCGCCACTGCATTCGGCGGCACCCTCGCCGCCGACCCCGACCAGGCGATCGCCGACGTGAAGTCGGGCGTATCGGCCGCCCATTTCTCCTACCCGGCCCAGCCGACGAAGGAGGCCACCACGGTCTACGGCACCGACGTCGGCATCTTCGACAACGGCAAGTACTCCTCGGTGGCGACCCAGCTGATGGTCGCCAGCGCCCAGGCGAAGATCGGCGACCCGACGTTGACCGGGCTCGCGCGGGGCTCCTTCCAGGTCGATGCGGTCACCTATAAGGACGGCGCGGTCTCAGGGGGGATCCTCGGTGCCGTCGCCCCCCTGCTCTTCCTGCTGATCTTCTACGTCGTGATCGTGATGCTCGGCAATCAGATGCTCACGAGCACCCTGGAGGAGAAAGAGAACAGGGTCACCGAGATGATCCTGACCACCCTCAACCCGACGACCCTGATCATGGGCAAGATCATCTCCCTGTTCATCATCGGGATCGTGCAGATGCTCGTGTTCATCCTGCCGGTGCTGGTCGGCTATCTGTTCTTCCGCACCTCGCTGAGTCTGCCCGACGTCGACCTCTCCCAGCTCATCGTCAACCCCGGCCAGATGGTCGTCGGCGCGCTGCTCCTGATCGGCGGGTTCACCCTGTTCATGGGCACCCTCGTCGCGGCAGGGGCGATCATGCCCACCGCGAAGGAGGCCAGCCAGGTCTTCGGCATCGTGATGGCGCTCGTGTTCGTGCCCCTCTACGCGGTGTCGCTCGTGGTGTCGGACCCGCACGCGCTGATCGTGCAGCTCTTCACGTTCTTCCCATACTCCGCGCCGGTGACGGCGATGCTCCGGAATGGGCTCGGGTCGCTCAGCCCGCTGGAGTCCGGCATCGTCATTGCGGAACTGTTCCTGCTCGGCGGAATCGTGCTCCGGCTCGCGGTGCAGTTGTTCCGCTACGGCTCGGTCGAGTACACCAAGCGGGTGTCGCTGCGTACGGTGTTCGCCCGATCGCGGCGGTGAGAGCGGACGTCGTTCCGTGCAGACGGAATGGCGACGCCGAGCATTCATGAGCTGTTCAGGAGCGTTTCGCTGTCCCGTCAAGAGCGGCTTTTAGTCTCTCGGTGACCAGCACCGCGGTTACGAACGGCGCGCGCCAATGCGTGCGCGGCCTCTCGTTGCTGGTCAGACGGAGGAAAAATGGTCACCCCACGCACCCTGATCACGTCACTGGCCGCCACGGCAATGCTTGCAATCGGCCTGACCGGATGCTCCGGCACGGCCGCGAGCGGAACCGGAACCGGAGCCTCCACCACCGACGCCGCAACGGCCACCAGCCTCAGCGCCTTCGGCGATCTTCCGGCCCTTGAGAGCGCCGCCAAGGCGGAAGGCAACCTCAATGTCATCGCCCTCCCTCGTGACTGGGCGAACTACGGCGCCGTGCTCGACGCGTTCTCGAAGAAGTATCCCGAGATCGCGATCAACGAAGCCTCGCCGGACGGCTCGAGCGCCGAGGAAATCCAGGCTGCAGACACCCTCAAGGGACAGGACACCGCGCCGGACGTCTTCGACCTGGGCCTGGCCGTCGCCCTGTCGAGCACCGACCGGTTCGCCCCGTACAAGGTGGCCACCTGGTCCGACATCCCCGACGCGCTCAAGGAATCCACCGGGCTCTACACCGGCGACTACGGCGGATACCTGGCCGTCGGCTATGACCCCGACGCCGTCCCGGCGCCGACGCAGCTGAGCGACCTGCTCGGTGCAGCATACAAGGGCAAGGTCGCCATCAACGGCGACCCGACCCAGGCCGGGGCCGCGTTCGCCGCTGTCGGCATGGCGACCGTGCAGAACGGGGGCGCCGTCGACAACTTCCAGCCCGGAATCGACTTCTTCTCCAAGCTCAACGCCGCAGGCAACTTCGTCAAGATCGACCCGACGCCGGCCACGATCGCGTCCGGCGAGACCCCCGTCGTCTTCGACTGGGACTACCTCAATGTCGGTTACGGCAAGAAGCTCGCCGGTCAGCGCAACTGGAAGGTCGTCGTGTTCCCGGGCACCGGCTACGCCGGGTACTACAACCAGGCCGTGAGCAAGGATGCCCCGCACCCGGCCGCCGCCCGGCTGTGGCAGGAGTTCCTCTACAGCGACGCAGGCCAGAACCTGTGGCTCGCCGGTGGGGCGCGCCCCGCGCGCGCCGAAGCGATGACGACCGCGGGCACGATCGATGCGGCGCTGTTGAGCGCCCTTCCGAAGGCCCCCACGGAGACCGTGGTCCCGACCAAAGAGCAGAGCGCAGCCGCGGCTACCCTGCTGGGCGCGACCTGGGCGGCCGCTGTCCAGTAAGGTCCGCGCATCGGCAGCAGCCTTCGGGTTGCTGCCGTTCGCGGTCTACGTGCTCCTCTTCCTCGCCCTGCCGACCCTGATCGCCGTCGGAACCGGATTCTTCGACAAGTCCGGCAGGTTCACCCTGGCGACGATCGCGGCACTCGGTAACCCGGTGGTGCTCAACGCGTTCGGCAACTCCCTGTGGCTGTCCGCCCTGACCGCCGTCCTCGGGGCGGTGCTCGGCGCGATCGCGTGTTACGGGCTGCTCGGAGCGCGGCCGGACGGTGCCCTCCGCACGGTGGTCGATTCGCTCAGCGGAGTCCTTGCCCAGTTCGGCGGCGTCATGCTGGCCTTCGCGTTCATCGCCACCATCGGCATCCAGGGCATGGTCACGCTCATCCTGCGCGACACCTTCGGCGTGGACATCTTCTCGGGCGGTGTCTGGCTCTACGAACTGCCCGGGCTGGTGCTGCCGTACCTCTATTTTCAGATTCCGCTGATGATCATCACGTTCATGCCCGCTCTTCAGGCGCTCAAACCGACCTGGGCTGAGGCCAACGCAACCCTGGGCGGGAGCACCCTCTCCTACTGGCTGAGGATCGCCGGCCCGGTTCTCGCGCCCTCGTTCCTCGGCAGCCTCCTGCTGCTGTTCGCAAACGCGTTCTCGTCGTATGCGACCGCTGCGGCGCTCACGAGCCAGGGTTCCCAGATCGTTCCCCTGCAGATCCGGTCGGCGCTGACCAGTGAGACGGTGCTCGGCCGGGAGAACCTGGCCGGTGCTCTCGCGCTCGGGATGGTTGTGGTGATGGTGATCGTGATGGCCGGATATTCGGCTCTGCAATCGAGGGCCGCCCGGTGGCAGCGGTGACCGGCCCGATCGTGCGGGACGGCGTCGCGCACGCCCCCTCACGCGTCGTGCGCGCCCTGATCCTGGGTGTGATCGGTTTCCTCTTCATCATTCCGTTCGTGGCCATGGTCGAGTTCACCCTGCGCAAGGGACTGGCCGGCGGCCACGATTTCTCCCGCTGGATCGCCCTGTTCCAGGGCGGTCTCACCGGGCCGTACCGCCAGGTGCCCGTCGCCGTCGGCAATTCGGTCGGCCTGGCCGTCGGAACGGTGCTGATCGTGCTCCTGCTGCTCGTGCCGACGATGCTGCTGGTGCACATCCGTTTTCCCCGGCTGCGACGCCTGCTGGAGTTCGTCTGCATCCTGCCGATCAGCATCCCGGCGATCGTCCTCGTCGTCGGACTGGCGCCGGTCTACTCGGCGCTCTCCCGGCTCGTCGGCAGCGGAGTCTGGACGCTGTCCCTCGCATACGGCATCATCGTGCTGCCGTACGCCTACCGGGCGATCCAGGCCAACCTCGACGCCGTTGACGTGCGCACGCTGAGCGAGGCCGCCCGCACCCTGGGAGCAGGCTGGGGGAGCGTGCTGTTCCGCGTGCTTCTGCCGAACCTGCGTCGTGGCCTGCTGGCCGGCGCCTTCATCGCGGTCGCCGTGGTCCTCGGCGAATTCACCATCGCGTCGCTGCTCAGCCGGGTGAACCTGCAGACCGCGCTCGTCGTGGTCAGCAAGGCCGACCCGTACACGGCCGTGATCCTGTCCCTGCTTTCGCTGATCCTCGCGTTCCTGCTGCTCCTGCTCATCGGCCGCCTGGGTGCCGAACGCACCCGCTCGCCACGACACCGCCCCATCGGAGGCCGGCAATGACCCGCAACACGAGCAACACCCCGCTGGACACGCCGACCGGGGGCACGGCGCCGGCTCCTGCCGGGCGTGCTGCCGTGACGGGGGTGGAAGCCGCGAGCGCACCGCCGGCGCGGCACGGAGCCGTCGTCGAATTCTCGGGCGTCACCAAGGATTTCGGGGGACACCGGGCCCTCGCCGGATTCGACCTGACCCTGCAGGCCGGTGAGTTCGTGGCGCTGCTCGGCCCGAGCGGAAGCGGCAAGACCACGGCACTCCGAGCCCTCGCGGGCCTCGAATCGACGGATGCCGGCATCATCACGGTCGACGGGGTCGACGTGTCCACTCTCCCGACGAGTCGGCGCGACATGGGGATGGTCTTCCAGGCCTACTCGCTGTTCCCGCATCTGAGCGCGGGCGAGAACGTCGAATTCGGGCTGCGGATGCGCGGGGTCGCCGCCGCGGCCCGCCGCCGTCGGGCCGCGGATGCTCTCGGCCTCGTCGGCCTCGCGGACCACTATGACCGGTTCGCCCACCAGCTGTCCGGCGGTCAGCAGCAGCGGGTCGCGCTGGCCCGCGCCCTCGTCACCGAACCGCGGGTGCTCCTTCTCGACGAGCCGCTCTCCGCTCTCGACGCCAAGGTACGGGTGGCCCTGCGCGAGGAGATCCGGCGGATCCAGACTGAGTTGGGCATCACAACCCTGTTCGTGACGCACGATCAGGATGAGGCGCTCGCGATCGCCGACCGGGTCGCTGTCATGCGCGACGGCCGGATCGAGCAGGTCGGGACGCCCGAAGACCTCTACTCCCGGCCGGCGTCGCCGTTCATCGCCGATTTCGTCGGCCTGAGCAACCAGTTGACCGGAATGGTGCGCAACGGATTCGCGGAGCTGTACGGAACCCGGCTGCCCCTCCTCGACCCGTCGCAGGCGGACGGGACCGTCCTCGTCGCGGTGCGGCCGGAAGACCTCGAGCTGTCCGCGGACGGAGTGGAGGGCGTCGTCACCGCCTCGAGCTTCCACGGGTCGCTTCGCCGCACCCGGGTGCGGTTCGCCGACGGCGCCGAGGTCTCGGTGCAGCACGGCGTGCGGGTGCACACCGCTCCCGGCGACGCCGTGCGGGTGCGTTTCACCGGCGCCCCGGTCTCGGTCGAAGCGGCCGCGAACCCGGGGTAGCGTGGGCGGCGGCGGCGACGCGGCATCCGTTCGGTCGGTCATGTCGCCTCATCGCACTCTCCCTCGGCGTTCGCGAGCTCCGCGGGCTCTAGACGTGCTCGCTCACCGGGAAGACCGCATCGGCCACGAGACCGTGTGCCTCCCGGTGAACAGTGGTGGCGGCCTCGGCGTCTGGCGCTTCGACCAGGCAGAAGATCTTGCCGGCGTCTTCGGCGACCCAGTACCGCAGGTACTTCACGCCGTGGGCGTCCTGCTCGGCGAGATCCGCCCGATGCGCCCCGGCGACGGCCTCGGCCGTGACTCCGCCATCGATGGTGTGAACGTCCATGTACAGCGACATTGTTTGGTTTCCTTTCGTGTGGCCTCGACGTTTTCGAGGTTCTGGATACCATTGAGCATCTTCAGCGTTTGACGGAGCGTTTGACTGTTTCCCGGATGTGGAACTCATGAGTTTTGTCGTGCAACTCCTCGGTCATCCGGCCATCGATGACGGCGGTGAGCGATCTCCCGCCTTTCGCAGCCGGAAAAGCTGGGGGCTGCTGGCCTACCTCCTTTCGACCGAACGGCCGCCGTCGCGCAGGCAACTCGCCGCCCTGCTGTTCGGCGAGGCGGACGACCCGCTGCGGGCGTTGCGGTGGAGCATCGCCGAGATTCGCCGTGCGCTCGGCCCGGACGGGTCCATCGTGGGCGACCCGGTGGTCCTGCGGATGCCCCCGCACGCCACGGTCGATGTCAGCGTCGTGACGCGCGGCGAGTGGGCCGCGGCAGTGAGGTTGCCGGGCCTGGGCCTGGAGTTCCTGGAAGGCGCGACGTTCCGGGACGCGGCGCCCTTCGAGACCTGGCTGCTGTCGGAACGCCGCCGGCTCGCAGCGGCCGCCGAGGCCATTCTGCACGAGGCGGCCCTGGGGATGATGTCCCGAGGGGACCTGGAGGCGGCCATCGGTTGCGCAGTGCGGTTGATCGGAATGAACCCCCTCGACGAGAACCACCAGTCCCTCCTGATCCGGCTCTACCGGCTGACCGGCGACGATGAGGCCGCGCGGCGACAGTTCGACGCCTGCGCGGAGCTGTTCGTCGCCGAGCTGGGAGTGGACCCGGGCGCGGCCGTTCAGGCGGCGCTGCGGACACGGCGGGTGCACGTTGACGGCACGGCGGACGCCGCATCCATTGCCGCAACGGTCGAGGCCGGCCGCTCAGCGGTCGGCGCGGGAGCGGTCGAGGCCGGGGTACAGACCCTGCGGCGCGGCGTGGCCCTCGCGGACACCGGCTCGTCCGGCCGGCTGAAGATCCTCGCGCGCCTCGCCCTCGCCGAGGCTCTGGTGCACTCGCTGCGCGGCCAGGACGAGGAAGGCCTGGCCGCACTGCACGCCGCGGACGAGGTGGCCAGGGAGTTGCACGATCCGGGCCTTGCCGCCGAGGCTCGCGCCGAGATCGGCTACGTCGACTTCCTGCGGGCACGCTACGACCGGGCAGACGTGTGGCTGACGGATGCGCGCACGCTCGGCAGGAATTCGCTCGCGATGGCCGCGAAGGCCGACATGTACCGGGGGGCGGTCGAGAGCGATCGTGGTGACTATCCCGCCGCGCGGAGGCATCTCAGCCGAGCCGTGGACGCCGCGCGCTCCGCGGGCGAAGTCCGGCTGGAGTCCTTCGCGCTGGCCATGCTCGGCCGGTTCCACGTGCTCCGCCACGATTTCGACGCGGCTGCCGACAGCCTCGATCTCGCGCTCGAGCTGTGCGAGCGAAGCCACTGGCTCGCGTTCGTGCCGTGGCCGCAGGCACTTCGTGGTGAGGTCGAACTGGGTCGAACGGAACCGGAGCTCGCCGCTGCGTTCTTCGACCAGGCCTTCGCCAGGGCCTGTCAGCTGGGCGATCCGTGCTGGGAGGGCATATCGGCCAGAGGACGCGCCCTCGCGGCCGAGGCGACCGGCGAATCCGACCGGGCGTTCGAGATCCTCGCCGACGCGCGCATCCGCTCGAACCGGCTCGCCGACCCCTACGTGTGGCTGGACGCACACATCCTGGACGCCCAGTGCTCCCTCGGGCTGCGTCACGGGCATCCCGAGACCGCGTCCTGGGTCGCGGCGCTTGGCGCGCTGGCCTCGCGTACGGGGATGAAGGAGTTCGTGGTGCGGTCCCTGCTCCACGCGGAGGCCCTCGGCGACGACAATGCCGGACGCGCGGCGCGGCTTCTCGGCGCCGAGATCGACAATCCGGCCCTTGCCGCACTGCTGAGCGTCGGCGGGTAGTCGTTTCCCGGCCTCCGAGTCGGAGAAGTGCAGGGAACGTGCTCGGCGGTTTCGCCGGGTGCGGTTCACCGGCGCTGCGGTCTCCGTCGCAGCGGCCGCGAACCCGGTGCAGGCCGGGTCCCGGCCGTAACGGCTACGCGGTCGGGGCGGGCACCCGCACGGTGAGGCCGCCCGGAGAGATCCAGGTCTTGAACGCGATGGCCGAACCGAATTCGTCGCCGTCGAGCTCGATCTCCTCCGGCCGGTGCAGGCGCACGACGAGCTCGGTCCCGGTCGCGTAGTTGAGGGCGTCGACGTCCTTGGTCCTCAACCGGCGCCCGAGCGGGGTGCGGCTGAGCACCCCGTTCTCCCAGATCACCTTGGACAGGATCTGCACCCAGCCGAGGACTCCCTTCGGCTTGAGCACGACGATGTCGAAGTGCCCGTCGTCGACGACCGCGTCGGGGAGCAGCACGATCTCGGCCGGAAGCAGGCCGCAATTGCCGATCATGATCGTGTGCGCCCGCATGGACTGCGCGGGCTGCTTGTCGAGGCTGTACCGGAAGTGCAGGTCGTTCCGGTCCTGCCCCACGGCGACGAGGGCCTTAACGTATGCCAGCCAGCCGACCTTCGCCTTGAGGTCGTCGTCGGTGTTGGCGAGCATCTTGGCGTCAAGGCCGAGACCGGCCATGACCAGGTAGGCGTGCCGGTCGACCGTGCCGTCGGCGCGCCGGACGTCGATCATGCCCACGTCGATGCGGCGGTCGGTCCCGGTGAACGCCGAGCGGATCGACCCTGCGGAATCGTCGAGGGCGAGTTTGAGGTTGCGGGCGAGCAGGTTCCCGGTGCCCGAGGGCAGCAGGGCGAGCGCGCGGTCGGTGCCGTGCACGACCTCGGCGACCGCGCGCACGGTGCCGTCGCCGCCCGCCACGATGATGACGGATGCGCCCGCCTCGATCGCCTGCCGGGCCGCGCCTTGTCCCGGGTCGTCTTTCGAGGTCTCGAACCAGAGTGTCTCCGGCCAGCCGGCGGCGGACTCTTCGGTGGCGACGGAGGCCTTGAGCGCGGGAAGGTCGACCTTGATCGGGTTGTAGACGACCGCGGCCAGGCCGGTCCGGGTGGCCGCGTCGGCGTCGGATCCTCGCAGGAACGTGCCGGGCGCGTCGGCGCCGCGCGCGTTCGGGGTGGTCAGGTCGGTGTCCGTCATGGTGTCCTCCGGGTTGGGCGCGGGGGTTCGGTCCCGCGCGGCTCGGCGGCCACTCTCAAGCGACATCCGTCATTGGTAGGACGGTGTCGCAGCTCATTCGTCACGCCGATCGACAGAATTTCCTTACCTTTTCATGTTCAGGGGGTGCGGTCAAGGTCCCGCGGGAGCCACCAGCCGCGGGGCAGCGCGCCGGCCGACGCGAGGTCGAGTTCGCGTCGCCAGCCACGCTCCAGGCCGAACAGGATGGCGTAGGCGAGCAGCGGGTCCGTGAGGTCGGCGACCTCGACGGATGCCCGGCGCTGGGTGTACAGCGCGCCGGAGGGGCTCTGCAGGAAGTTGATCCGGAGCTGCTCGGCGACCCGGATGTACTCCCGCAGGCCGAGCAGGTGCTCCCGGGCGAGGGCGCCCTTCCGGGTCAGCGGGTAGCGGGTCACGGCAAGAGCGAATGCGCTGAAAGTGACGGCGGCGCTCGCCACGCTCACCCAGAACAGCAACCAGGCCTGCGATTCGATGCCGTCGTAGGCGAGTTGGCGGGAGAGACCCCATTGCAGGGAGGTCGTGGCGATGACGCCCCAGGTCAGCAGGTCCCGGACGAAACCGTTCGGCACCCGTCGGTAGCCCTCGGCGAGGGACCGGCGCCAGCCGCGCAGGCTCAGTTGCCGGAATGCCGGTCTCAGCAGTCCGCCGCGCACGTCGAGGCGAACGGGTCGCATCGAGCGTTTGGCGGGACGTCTCTTCGTGCTGATGATGCGGGCGTCGCCGAAGACGGCGTTGAGCAGGTCCTTGTCGGCGTCGGTCAGGGCCGTCTCATGCACGTATTCGAACTCGTACCAGTGCCGGCCGGCGGGGGAGTTCGCGCCGTCGTTGCCGCCGTCGACCCTGCCGTCGGTCACGGGACTCACCCGGAGCAGTCGCACGTTGCCGCGCACAGCCAGGTCGAGCAGGGAAGCGACGATGGACCGGCGGCTCCGGCCCAGGATGTGTGAGGCGAGCATGAGGTCGACGCCCGCCTGGGGCGTGCTCTCGGCGATGACGATGCCGCGACCTGAGGCATTCCGCCACACCGTGGCCCGGGCGAGGAGCCCGAGCAGGAGCAGCCCGACGCCCACCAGGATCGGCAGGAACGGCGCGAGCAGGCGCATCCACTCGAGGAGCGAGCGGTCGGAGGGCACGAAAGTGCCGTCGGCGAAGTGGAACTCCACCCAGACCGTGCCGAACGGCGGCAGCGTGGAGAGCACCCGGTTGTGGAAGACCGCCTGCCCGGGCTGGGCGAGGGGATCGTCGTCGGCGACCCGGTCGAATGAGGCGGTGCTGCCCAGGATCGCCCAGGCGACGCCCCAGTTCGGTTCTCCGGTCAAGTGCGCCGCGAGCGCTGTGTCCATGCGCACGGTCACGTCGATACCGCCGATGCCCTGCAGCCAGCGCTCGCCGGTCACGCTCCAGTTCAGGCTGTCCTCGAACGCGGTGTTCTGGGCGTCCTGGACATGATCGGTCAGCTCGGTCTGTACATAACGGATCAGGAACCGGTGGTCGCCGACGAGTCGGGCGCCGGTGTCGGTGGAGATCTTCCAGGTGTCGCCGCTGCGGGTGACCGTGAACGGAACGGCGGTGCCCTCGGCATCCGTCACCGAGGTCACCGTGGTGTGCACGGTGTGGCCGCGGCTTTCGGCGACCAGGTAGCGGGTGATGCCGGTGGCCGTGGAGTCGGAGCCGAATATTCCATCGACGGTCTCGAGCACGGTCGCCCGCGAGTGGCCCTGCGCGTCGGCGTCGAGCGTGTAGTCGACGGAGAGGTTGCGGATCAGGAACTCGTCGGCGGAGGTCTTGGCCGGGTGCAGGTACTGGTCGAGGGTGTCGGGCGGGGTGAGATCCTTGCCGAGCAGCATGGCCAGCCCGGCCAGGGTGAGGAGCACGCACACCGTGCGGAGGATCAGCCGCTTGCGGCCGATGCCGATCGCATCCGCCCAACGATCGAGGCGTTCCAGGCGCCGGCCGAATGCGGCGACGAAACCGGATGCTACCGGTGTCGCCGGTTCCACCGGGCTGGCGTCGTGCGCTGGGCTGGAGCTGGAGTCGGCCATCCCGCCAGCCTAGGGGGCGGTTCGATGCGCGGCTGTCGCGCTCGCGACCGCTCTGGACCGCGGTGTTCGTGACCGGCGTGGGTGCGGCCCGTCCCGGACGTACCCGCGCTGCCGGGAGTGGCGGGGGAGTGCACCAGTGGCGCGACGTGGCGGCCGGTGTCAGAGGCAGGCGAAGACGGTCAGGCGCCACTGTCTCGTCTCGAAGGCAATCCGGACGATGTAGGAGTACGCGAAGTCGTAGTCGAAGGTATACGAGGTGCCGCCCTCGACCATGATGTCGTCGAAGGCCTCGCCCTGGCACATGGGTCGGTAGTTGGCGTTGTTCTGGACAACGGGAGGGTACAGGAAGCTGGGGTAAGGCAGGACCTTGATGTCCGGGTAGTTGGGCGTCGTGCCGCCGGTGCTGCCGGTTCCGCTCGACCCGGAACTCCCGGAGGCACCGGAATTCCTGGAGGCGGTCGCTGCGGCGACCCGTGCGGCTTCAGCGGCGGCGGCTTCGGCTGCGGCTTGGGCTGCGGCCACGGCGGCCGCCTGATTTGCCGTCAGTGCGGCATTCGCGACGACGACCGCGGTGAAGGCCTTCGGCAGTTCCCCCTGGGTGATGGCCGCGGCGCGCAGTGCGCGAACGGCCGCGGTGACAGCATCCCGGGAGTTCTGATCGGCAGCGGTCTGCACACCGACGGCGGTCTCCGCTGCGGTGGCTTCCGCATCCGCGATGGCCTGGAGCCGTCGCACGACGACGGAGCGAGCTTCGGCGATCGCCCGGGGGTAACCGGCGTGCGCGGCCAAGCTCAGCCGGTCCCGAGCGACGTTCACTTGAGCGACGAGGGTCGGGTCGACGACACCGGCCAGGCCCGTATCGAAGTCATCCAACGGGAGAACGAAAAGGGCGACTTCGGTGCGCAGCGCCGCCAGTTCACTCACGGCTCGCGCGGCCGTCGCCGCGAGGGTCGCACGCCTGGCGTCCTCGGCGACGACCCGATCGTGTTCGGCCGAAGCCAGCGGGATGCCGATCCCGGCGGTAAGGAGGGTCGCGAGACCGATGGCGATTGTCACAGCGAGCACGGTTCGCTGCTTCCGGGACCGCACGGGGAGCCGCACCGCGGATCCGTCGGCAGGGGAGGTCGAGTCAGGCCCGTCCGCGCCACCCGGTGCGGGGCTGGGCCGATCCCCGCCGGCTGCGGTCGTGTCGGTTCCTGTTCCGGTGCCCATGCAGTCCTCGCTTCATCGGTGATCGGGGGACGTCGGTTGGGCATCCACGGGATACACCAGCGCACCTCTCGTCAGGCTATCGGGTGGCCGCGCGGCAGCCGGATCCCCCATTCGAGGCTCGTCACACCAGTCCGACGGTCGCTGTCGGTTTGACCGAGGGCGCATCAGCGCTCAGAATGGAACTAAGTTCCATTTTGGGGCCGTGAAGCGCAAGGAGTCTCCGTGCAGATCCGCAATGCCACCAGCCCGACCGAAGTTCAGGGAATGACGACCGCCGAACTGCGCGAACGCTTCCTCGTCACCGACCTCTTCGTCGACGACGAACTGCGGGCCGTGTACTCGCACGAAGACCGCGTCATCCTGGTCGGGGTCAGCCCGGTCACGTCCCCGCTCACCCTCGAGAGCTTTCCCGAACTGCGCACCGACCACTTCTTCGAGCGCCGCGAGGCCGGGGTCGTCAACGTCGGCGGATCCGGAACCGTGGTCGTCGATGGCGTGCCGTTCGACCTCGGACACGGATCGTGCCTGTACATCGGGCGCGGGGCATCCGTCGTCGAATTCATCTCGGACAGCGCGAGCGCCGCGCCCGAGACCGAAGACGCCGCCCGCTTCTACGTCTTCTCCGCTCCGGCGCACACCGCGTACCCGACCACTCTCGTGCCCGCCGGAACCGGCATCGTGCGCGAGCTCGGCGACCAGTCCACGTCGAACCGTCGCACGCTCAACCAGTACATCCACGAGAACGGCGTGCGCAGCTGCCAGGTCGTGATGGGCGTGACGAGCCTGCACGAGGGCAGCATGTGGAACACCATGCCGGCGCACACCCACGACCGTCGCATGGAGGCCTACCTCTATTTCGACCTGCCCGAGGCCGCCCGCGTCGTGCACCTGATGGGCGAGCCGACCGAAACCCGCCACCTGATCGTCGCCAACCGCCAGGCGACCATCGCGCCGAGCTGGTCGATCCACTCCGGCGTCGGCACCTCGAACTACTCCTTCATCTGGGCCATGGCCGGCGAGAACCAGTCCTTCGACGACATGGACGCCGTGGACATCACGGCCGTTTCCTGATGACCGCTGACCTGGCCGGCGAGCGGATGCCGTCGGCCCCCGCCGCCGTCCGGGTCGCCGCGGACGTTGCGCCCGTTCTGCCCTCGTCAACGCCGGCGGACGCCGCGCTCGCCGCGCCGACCGCGCACCCCGCCGCGCCGACCGCGCACCCCGCCGCCCCGGCCGGCGCCGCCGAGCGCACCCTCGTCGTGCTCGAGGCCGCCCTCGAGCACCCGAGATTCTCGGACGTCGTCGCCGCGACCGGCCTGCCCAAGGCCACCGTGCACCGCCTGCTCGCGACCCTCGTGACCCAGCGATTCCTCGCCACCGACCCGGCCGGCAGCTACCTGCCGGGCCCGGCGCTCCTCGCGATCGCCGGCCGGGCGCTCGCCGGCATCGACATCTCCGCGATCGCCCAACCCTTCGTCGACGTGCTCGTCGCCACCGTGGACTGCACCGTCCACGTCGGCTACATCGCCGGCGACTCGATCGTCTACGTGATGCGCAGCGACTCCCGCAAGCCGTACACAATGCCGTCCCGCGTCGGCCACGCCGCCCCGCTGCACACCACCGGCATCGGCAAGGTCATCCTCGCGAGCTATCCCGACGACACCGTCGACCGCATCATCGCAAGCGCCGGCCTCGCCCGGGTGACGGATGCCTCGATCACCGACCCGGACGCCTTCCGCCGCGAGATCGCCGACGTGCGCTCGCGCGGCACCGCCCGCGACCGCGGCGAGAACGTGCCCGGAATCGCCTGCATCGCGGCGCCCCTCTTCGACCACACCGGAACCGTTCGCTACGGTCTCAGCGTGTCCACGCTCTCGATCGAGCACACCGACGCCCAGATCGAGGCGATGTCCGGGCCCCTTCTGCAGGCCGCTGCCGCGATCTCCAACGCCCTCGGCTACCAGGGAAGCGCATTCGCGACCACAACGTTAGGAAACAACTCATGAGTGTCCTGAATCTCTTCGACCTCAGTGGCAAGACCGCCGTCGTCACCGGCGCGAGCCGCGGCATCGGTTTCGCCATGGCCGTCGCCCTCGCCGAGGCCGGGGCGGACATCGTCGGCGTCTCGTCGAGGATGCCCGAACACGGCAGCGCGATCGAGACCGCGGTCACCGCACTCGGGCACCGGTTCACCGCACTGCACGCCGACTTCGCCGACCGGGCCGAAGTGACCGCCCTCGCCGCCGAGATCACGGCGCTCGGCCCGGTCGACGTGCTCGTCAACAACGCCGGCACCATCGCCCGCGCGCCCGCCGCCGAGCACCCCGACGAGATGTGGGACCGCGTGATCGCCGTCAACCTCTCGAGCCAGTTCGTGCTCAGCCGGGAGATCGGCCGCACCATGATCGCGCAGGGACACGGCAAGATCATCTTCACCGCCTCGCTGCTGAGCTTCCAGGGCGGGCTCAACGTGCCCGGGTACACGGCCTCGAAGTCCGCGATCGCCGGACTCACCAAGGCCCTCTCCAACGAGTGGGCGCCGCTTGGCGTCAACGTCAACGCCATCGCCCCCGGGTACTTCGCGACCGACAACACCCAGGCCCTCCAGGACGATGCCGGCCGGTCCGACGCCATCCTCGAACGGATCCCCGCCGCCCGCTGGGGCACCCCCGCCGACCTCGCCGGAGCGACGGTCTTCCTCGCATCCGCCGCCTCGGACTACGTGGACGGGATCGTCCTCCCCGTCGACGGCGGCTGGCTCGGCCGCTAGCCGCCACACTCCCGCTCCTGCTTCCGCTCCCGCTCCCGCTCCCGCCCCACGAACCGGGCCACGACCTCCCGCGAGAGTACACTTTTGGCCCTTAAACCCGTGGTTTAAGGGCCAAAAACGTACTCTCGCGAGGGAGAGCGACGGGTGCAAGGCGGGGCAGACGGGTCAGGCGGAGTCGCGCCAGACGATCGGGGTGGTGAGCAGGATGCCGCCGAGCTCGGGTTCTTCGCCGCGCAGCTGGGCGAGCACCGACTCCGCGGCCCGCTCGCCGAGGCCCGCGGCCGGCTGGTGCACGGTCGAGAGCAGCGGCTGGCAACGCAACGCCCAGGCGCTGTCGTCGAAGCCGACGACGCCGACGTCTCCTGGAACGCTGCGACCCGCCTCGCGGAGCGCCTCGAGTGCGCCGGCCGCAACGGCATCGGATGCCGCGAACACCCCGTCGAGATGGGGCTCGGCGGCGAGCAGCGCACGCATGCCCTTGACGCCATCGGCATACGCGTAGAACGGCACCCGGGCGACGAGGGCCGGGTCGAAGAGGGGGCCGAGGGCATCCGTGAACCCGGCGAGACGGTCGGCACCCGAGTCGCGGTCGAGGGCGGAGGCGATCATGCCGACACGCGTGCGGCCGGTGGCGAGCAGGCGGTCCGTGATCGCGCGCGCCGAGCTCCGGTTGTCGATGCCGACGAACGGCAACTTCCGGAGGTCCGGCGGATGCCCGACAAACGCCGACGGCAGTCCCAGCTTCTCGATAATGCGCGTGATCGGGTCATTCTTGCGAGCCGACACGACGATGACCCCGTCGACGAAGCCGCCGCTTAGGTACCGGGCGACCCGGTCGGTGTCCCGCTCGGAGTCGATGATGAGGCAGACCATCTGGAAGTCGGCGAGGGACAGCGCGGCGTTGGCCCCGAGCAGGATCTCGCCGATGTTGGGGTCTTCCAGGAAGAGCGAGTGTGGCTCGTGCACGATGAAGCCGATCGCCTGCGAGCGCTGCATGACGAGGTTGCGGGCGGCGGTGTTCGGCACGTAGCCGACCTTCTCGATGGCGGCCTCGATCGCGATCCGCGCCTCGGCGGACACGTAGGGCTCGTCGTTCACGACCCGGCTCACGGTGCCGCGCGAGACCCCGGCCTCGAGGGCGACATCGTGGATCGTGGCACGTCTGCGCTGCCCCGGATTGGTCACCATTCGATAACTGTATCGCCCGTTTCGCGAAATGGTCCTTGACACGGATCGCGATCCGTACTTACTCTGTGTACGTTCACAGATCACCGGTACGGCCTTTTTTTTCCGCCGGCTCTGTGCACGTTCACAGACTATCCGGCGGATGCCGGTGCCAATGACGTCAGGGAGCCGATGAACGCGCGAGCAGCAGTCCAGAACGAGGCGGCCCCTGCGGTCCCGTTCGCCCACGACGGCCTCGCATACGGGTGCGACTACAACCCCGAGCAGTGGGGCCCCGAGACGTGGGCCGAGGACATGCGGCTGATGCGCGAGGCCGGCGTCGACCTCGTCGCGATCAACATCTTCGGCTGGTCCCACATTGAGCCGCGGCCGGGGGAGTACGACTTCGCCAACCTCGACACGATCATCGACCTGCTGCACGCGAACGGCATCCGGGTCAACCTCGGCACCGGCACTTCCTCGCCGCCGCCGTGGCTCACCACGCTGCACCCGGAGATCCTCCCGGAGACCGAGGACGGCAGCATCCGTTACCCCGGCGGTCGCCAGGCCTGGTGCCCGAGCTCGCCGGTGTTCCGCGAGCATGCCCTCGCCCTCGTCGAGAAGGTCGCCGAACGCTACGGCCGGCACCCTGCGATCGCACTCTGGCACGTCTCCAACGAACTCGGCTGTCACAACGCGCTCTGCTACGACGAAGACAGCACGGTCGCCTTCCGGCGCTGGCTCCAGGCGCGCTACGGCACCATCGCCGCGCTCAACGCGGCCTGGGGCACCTCATTCTGGAGCCAGCAGTACGGCGAATGGTCGGAGATCCTCACCCCGCGCCTCACCCTCTCGAGCCGCAACCCCGGCCAGGTGCTCGACTTCCACCGGTTCAGCTCCGACGAACTGCTCGACTACTACCGCAGCGAACGCGACATCATCCGCCGCCACAGCGCGGTGCCGGTCACCACCAACTTCATGGTCACCGCGCACATCCGCAACCTCGACTACTGGCAGTGGGCCCCCGAGGTCGACGTGATCGCCAACGACCACTACCTCGACCACCGCCTCGGCGACCCCGTCACCGAGCTCTCCTTCGCCGCAGACCTCACCCGCGGGCTCGCCGGCGGGGCACCCTGGCTGCTGATGGAGCAGGCGACCGGCGCCGTGAACTGGCAGCCTCACAACCTCGCCAAGGCTCCGGGGGAGCTGACCCGAAACTCGCTGACCCATGTCGCTCGCGGCGCGGACGCGGTCTGCTTCTTCCAGTGGCGGGCCTCGCTGCAGGGCTCGGAGAAATTCCACTCCGCGCTCGTTCCCCACGCCGGCACCGACACCGAACTCTGGCGCGAGGTCGTCGCGCTCGGTGCCACACTCGACCGGCTCGTCGACGTCGCCGGCACCCGGGTCGTTGCCGACGCCGCGATCATCTTCAGCTGGGAGGCGTGGTGGGCCGGTGACGGTGAGTCCCGGCCCTCGCACTCCGTGGAGTACCTCGGCCAGATGCACGCCGCGTACACGGCGTTGCACCGGCTCGGCGTGACCGTCGACGTGGTCGCCCCGGATGCAGACCTGAGCCGGTACCGGCTCGTCGTCGTGCCCACGCTCTACCTGGTGAACGACGCGGATGCCGCGAACCTCAGCGACTACGTCGCGAACGGCGGGCACTCGGTCGTGACCTTCTTCAGCGGCATCGTCGACGAGGACGACCGGGTGCGCCCCGGCGGCTACCCCGGAGCGTTCCGCGAGCTGCTCGGCATCCGCGTGGAGGAATTCTCCCCGCTGTTGCCTGGCCGGCAGGTCGGTCTCGACTCCGGTGCGGCCGCCGGGCTCTGGACCGAGCGGCTGCACCTCGACGGCGCAACCGCGATCGCCCGGTACCTCGACGGCCCCCTGCCGGGCTTCCCTGCGATCACCCGCAACAGCTTCGGCCGCGGCACCGCCTGGTACCTGGCCACCGCCCTCGACTCCGACGCCCTGCGTGAGGTGATGCGCACGGCCACCCAGGCCGCGCACGTCACCGCGCTCGGCCCGGAATCGGACGGCTCGATCGAGGTCGTGCGTCGCGCCGATGCGACGCACAGCTACCTCTTCATCATCAACCACGGCCACAGCACGATCGAGATCGCAGCCAGCGGGCGCGAACTCGTCACCGACGTCGCCGTCGACCGCATTGTGCGCGTACCGGCCGGCGCCGTGCGCGTCATCAGAGAGGACACGGCAGCATGAGCGCTTCCACCGCCCGATTCACGGATGCCCCGGGCGGCGACGCCCGCACGGCCCGCCGGCTCGCGAGACAGCCCGGCACCCGCCCGCGGCCCGCGAGGCCCCGGGTGCAGCACAAGCGCGCGATCCTGATCTTCGTGCTCCCGTTCGGCGTCCTGTTCGCCCTGTTCTACCTCGTGCCGATCGGCTACGCGATCTACGAGTCCCTGCTCGTGATCAAGCGGGAGGGCACCTTCGGCGCGGCGAGTGAGGTCTTCGGTGGCTTCAGCCAGTACGTGCTGGTCTTCCAGAACGGCCCGTTCTGGCAGTCCGTCGGCCGGGTGCTCGCCTTCGGCGCCGTGCAGGTGCCGATCATGCTCGGACTCGCGCTGCTGTTCGCGCTGCTGCTCGACTCCCCGCTCGTGCGCGGCAAGAAGTTCTTCAGGCTCGCGTTCTTCGTGCCGTACGCGGTCCCCGGCGTCATCGCCGCGATCATGTGGGGTTACCTCTACTCCCCGAACCTGTCGCCGTTCAGCGCGGTCACCCAGAACGTCAACTTCCTCTCCGCCGACCTCGTGCTCTGGGCGATCGCGAACGTCGTCACCTGGGTCTACGTCGGCTACAACATGCTGATCATCTACTCGGCGCTCCTGGCCATCCCGGCCGAGCTCTACGAGGCCGCCCGCCTCGACGGCGCCGGGCAGCTGCGCATCGCCTGGTCGGTCAAGATCCCGCTGATCATGCCCGCGATCGTGCTCACCGCGATCTTCTCCATCATCGGCACCCTGCAACTCCTCGCCGAGCCGCAGGTGTTCCGGAGCTTCAGCTCCGCCGTGACGAGCACGTTCACCCCGAACCTCACCGTGTACACGACCTCGTCGATCCCCAACGTCAACCTCGCGGCCGCGTTCTCGGTGGTGCTGGCCCTGGCCACCTTCGTGCTCTCGTTCACGTTCCTCAAGTTCACCCAGCGGAAGGAAGCCAAGTGAGCACCCTGGTCCCCACCCCCGAGACCTCCACCGGTGCCGGCGGCCCGGCCCGCGGCATCCGCCCCTCGACCGCGAAGCCGCCCCGTGCCCAGCGCGAGAGCCCGTTCGCCCGGGCCAGCGCCATGATCGTGATGGGCGTCTTCACGCTCTACTTCCTGGTGCCGGTCTGGTGGCTGCTCGTCGCCGCCACGAAGGACCGCGCCCAGTTCACCGGCACGAACCCGCTCTGGTTCGCGGACTTCTCCCTGTTCCAGAACATCGGTGCCCTGGTCAGCTACCGCGACGGCGTCTACCTCAAATGGATGCTCAACAGCGCGCTGTACGCCGGGCTCGGCGCCCTGGTCGGAACGATCATCGCCGGCATGTGCGGCTACGCCCTCGCCAAGTACCGGTTCCCCGGACGCGAACTCATCTTCAACGTCGTGCTCGGCGGGGTGCTCGTTCCCGCAACGGCCCTGGCGCTGCCGCTGTTCCTGATCTTCAGCCAGATCAGCCTCACCAACACGTTCTGGTCGGTGTTCCTGCCGAGCCTCGTCAGCCCGTTCGGGGTCTACCTCGCCCGCATCTACGCCTCGGCGAGCGTGCCGGACGAACTGATCGAGGCCGCGCGCCTCGACGGGGCCGGCGAGGTGCGCACCTTCTTCACCGTTTCGGTGCGGATGATGGTGCCCGCCCTGGTCACCGTGTTCCTCTTCCAGTTCGTCGCGATCTGGAACAACTTCTTCCTGCCGCTGATCATGCTGCGCGACGAGACGCTGTTCCCGGTCACGCTCGGGCTCTACGGCTGGAACTCGCAGGTCAACCAGATCCCCGTGCTGCGCGACTACGTGCTCATCGGCGCGCTGCTGTCGATCATCCCGCTCATCATCATTTTCCTGCTCCTTCAACGCTTCTGGCGGAACGGCCTCAGCGCCGGCTCGGTCAAGTAGCCCCCCCGCTTCACCTCCGCGTCACCCACAGCACCACCCGCCCGGAACGCCGGACGGTTCCTTTCCCAAGAGAAAAGAAGAAGACACATGCGAATGAAGAAAAGAGCGGTCGCCGTTGCCCTGCTCGCCGCAGCTTCGGTTGCCCTGACCGGCTGCTCCGCCTCGACCACTAGCTCCGACACCGCTGCCGCAGCCTGCGCACCGTCCACCGGCAAGGTCGACCTCACCTTCACCACCTGGGTCCCCGGCATGGAGGACGCCGTGGCGGTCTGGAACAAGGCGAACCCCGACATCCAGGTGAAGGTGCAGACCGGCCCGAACGGTAACGGCGGCACCTATCAGAACTTCTTCAACCAGCTCAAGGCCGGCAACGCGCCCGACCTCGGCCAGATCGAGTACGACGCGCTCCCGAACTTCCGGGTACAGGACGGCCTGACCGACCTCGCCGCCTGCGCCGGCGTGCTCGATGCGAAGAAGGACTTCGTCGACTGGACCTGGGGACAGGTCAACTTCGGCGAGGACAAGTCCGTGTACGCGATCCCGCAGGACGCCGGCCCCATGGCCATGTTCTACCGCGCCGACCTGTTCAAGGCGAACAACATCGCCATCCCGACCACCTGGGCCGAGTACACCGCCGCCGCAGAGAAGATCCGCGCGACCGGCGGCTACATCACCAACTTCTCCCAGAGCGACATCAACCAGTTCGCCGGACTCGTCTGGCAGGCCGGCGGCACCTGGTTCAAGAACGACGGCACCAACTGGACGGTCAACCTGACCGACCCGACCACCGCCAAGGTGGCCGCATACTGGCAGGACCTGATCGACCGGGACCTCGTCTCGACCAACCCGCCGTGGACCGATGAGTGGAACAACGCCTACAACACCGGCAGTGACTGGACCTGGAACTCCGCAGCCTGGGGTGCAAACTCCATCGCGAGCGGTGCCCCCGACACGGCCGGCAAGTGGGCCGTCGCCGAGTCCCCGCAGTGGGCTGCCGGCGACAAGGCCAGCGGCAACTGGGGCGGATCCTCGACCGCCGTCTTCAAGGGATCGAAGCACCCCTATGAAGCCGCGAAGTTCGCGCTCTGGCTGAACACCTCCGATGAGGCGCTGACCCTGCTGAACAAGTCCGCCAACCTGTACCCGGCGGCCAAGTCCGGCCTCGAACTGCCCGCGCTCAAGGCCGGAGTCGACTTCTACGGTGGCCAGGCCATCTACGACGTCTTCTCGAAGGCATCCTCGCAGGTCTCGCCCGACTTCACCTGGGGCCCGACCATGACGCAGACGTACAACGACGTCTCGGACGGATTCAAGGCTGCGGTCACTAAGAAGGGCACCCTGATCGATGCCCTGAAGACCGGGCAGACGGCTACGATTGCGGCCATGACGGCGCAGTCGATCCCCGTCAACAAGTAGGGGAGCTGCGGGTCGTGCGGGTCAGCTGACGCGCACGGCCCGCACCACTCGCTCGACCCGTTTGGCCCGTCCGATCCGTTCACGCCGAGTGAGCAGTTAGCAGCGAACTTCGTGATTCACACTCCCCAGGCGGATGCTCCGACCGGGCTGTTCCACCTCCGTGGGGGGGGGGGCCCCCCCGGGGGGGGGGGCCCC
>NZ_JASJVI010000019.1:0-47411 GCF_035019865.1 Cryobacterium sp. 10I5 | reverse complement strand
GGGTGGGTCAGGGGGTCGGCCGACCTCGCGCCCCCGCGCCGGCCGGGTCAGAATTTCTGGTCGTTGACTTCCTGGATCGGCATCGAGCGGGTGAATTCCTCGCCGCGGTGCACGGCCTCGGAGTCGCCGGAGAACAGGCCGGGCGCCTCGGTGACCGGGCGCTGTGCCCCCGCCGGCCTGGGAGCCGCGGCCCCGGACGGGCGGGCTGGCTGACGCACCTCGACGCGACCGAGCGGGAGGGCGTCCGGGTTCTCGGCGACGAGCCACTCGACCAGGTTCTCCCGCACGATGCAGCGCAGGTCCCAGAGCATCGCGGCATCCCCGGCCGAGACCAGCACACGGATGCGGACGAAGCCGCCGACGGCATCCGTCACCTGGAGCACGGCGACCCGCCGGTCCCAGAGCTCGGTCTGCGCGACGATCCGGTTGAGTTCCTCGCGCATCGCCCCGGTGCTGACCCGCCAGTCGACGTCGAACTCGACGGAGCCGAGCAGTTCGCTCGTGCGACGGGTCCAGTTCTGGAACGGGGTCGTCGTGAAGTACGTGGACGGGAGCACCATCCGCCGGTCGTCCCAGATGTGCACGACGATGTAGGTGAGGGTGATCTCTTCGATCCTGCCCCATTCGTTCTCGACGATGACGACGTCGTCGACGCGGAGGGCGTTGCTGAAGGAGAGCTGCATCCCGGCGAAGACGTTGGCAAGGCTCGACTGCGCGGCGAGGCCCGCGACGACGCTCAGGAGTCCCGCGGAGGCGAAGAGGCTCGCCCCGACCGCCGCGGCACCGGGGATGCTCAGGAGCACCGTGCCGATCGCGCAGACGATGACCACGACGACGCTGATCCGGCGGAGCATGCGCAGCTGGGTGCGGACCCGCCGGGCCACCCGGTTGTCCCGCACGTCGATGCGGTACCGGGCGGCGATGACCTCCTCGAAGAAGTACAGCAGCGCCGCGAGGAGCCAGGTCGCCGCCGCGATGAACAGGGCGCGCATGATGAAGTCGACGGCGAGGGTCAGCTCCGGTGTCGTGACCAGGTACACGGACGTGGCGATCCAGAGGGCTCCGACCAGGATCACGATCCGGAACGGACGCCGGCACAGGCGGATGAACGTGCGCGCCCAGGCCCGCTTGCGCGCGGCCATCCGGAAGACGAACGCGGCGATCGCGGTGATCACAAAGGCGCTGATCACCGCGACGACGAACGCGATCAGGAAGGTGGGTTCAATGAAACCATCGAGCAACGGCACGGGTGTCCCTCCGCCCGGAACCCCGATTGGCGACCCGGACCCTTCCATCGTGCCAGATCCCGCTGGCAGGAGCCTCTGCGGATCAGTGGAAGAAGTGGCGCTCCCCGGTGAAGTACATCGCGACGCCCGCCTCCGTGGCAGCGGCGATGACCTCGGGGTCGCGCACCGAGCCGCCCGGCTGCACGACCGCGGTGACGCCGGCCTCGAGCAGCACCTGCAGGCCGTCGGCGAACGGGAAGAACGCGTCGGAGGCTGCCACGGAGCCTGCGGCCCTGTCCCCGGCCCGCAGCACGGCGAGGTGGCACGAGTCGACCCGGTTGACCTGGCCCATTCCCACGCCCACGGATGCCCCGGAGCGGGCGAGCAGGATCGCGTTCGACTTCACGGACCGGCACGCCTTCCACGCGAACTCGAGGTCTGCCCGAGTGGCCGCGTCGACCTCCTCGCCGGCGACCAGGGTCCAGGTCGAGGAGTCGAAGTCCTCGAAGGAGTCGGTTTCCTGCACGAGCAGCCCGCCGGAGATCTGGCGCAGCTCGAGCGAGGATCGGTGGTAGTTCTCCGGAAGCTCGAGCAGGCGGATGTTCTTCTTCTGGCTGAGCAGTTCGAACGCGGCCGGTTCGAA
Source organism: Cryobacterium sp. 10I5 (assembly GCF_035019865.1). Taxonomy (NCBI): domain Bacteria; kingdom Bacillati; phylum Actinomycetota; class Actinomycetes; order Micrococcales; family Microbacteriaceae; genus Cryobacterium; species Cryobacterium sp. 10I5. The sequence continues at coordinate 45,542 of NZ_JASJVI010000019.1, read as the reverse complement.
GCCGGGTGCGACGAGCACCTCGGTGAAGATCTGGCTGACGGTCTCGGCCATGCCGAGGGTCACGATGCGGTTGGCCGCGATGACCCCGCCGAAGGCGGAGACCGGGTCACAGTCGTGAGCGCGCTTGTGGGCGGAGGCGATCGCATCCGGCGCCTTGGGGTTGGCCACGGCGATGCCGCACGGGTTGGCGTGCTTGATGATGGCGACGGCCGGTTCGGCGAAGTCGAAGGCGGCACGCACGGCGGCGTCGGCGTCGACGTAGTTGTTGTACGACATCTCCTTGCCGTGGCGCTGCACCGCCTGGGCGATGCCTTCTCCGCCTTCGCCGAGGTAGAGCGCAGCGGCCTGGTGCGAGTTCTCGCCGTAGCGCAGCACGCTGCCTCGGGTGGCCTCGATCGCGAGGGTGCCGGGGAAGGGACCTTCGTCGTCGAATGCGGTGCCGATCACGGCGTCGAACTCGTCGAGGATGGCCTCGTCGAGGGCCTCGGTGTCGTCCTGCCACTGGTCGTAGACGTTCTCGGTGAACCACGCGGAGACGCTGAGGTCGTAGCCGGCCGTGTGCTCGAAGGCGAGCGAGGCGAGCTTGCGGCGCAGCTCGAGCGTCGTGCCCCCTGCCGCAACGGCGGTGACGATCTCGCCGTAGTTCTCCGGGTCGACCACGATCGCGACGTTCGGGTGGTTCTTCGCCGCTGCGCGCACGAGTGCGGGCCCGCCGATGTCGATCTGCTCGATGACCTCAGCGGCAGAGGCGCCGGAGTTCACGGTCTCGACGAAGGGGTACAGGTTCACCACGACGAGTTCGAAGGGCGCGATGCCGAGCTCGGTGAGCTGGGCCTCGTGGGCGGCGAGCCGCAGGTCGGCGAGGATACCGGCGTGCACTCCGGGGTGCAGGGTCTTGACCCGGCCGTCGAGGGACTCAGGGAAGCCCGTGACGGTGGCGACATCGGTCACGGCGAAGCCGGCGGCACGGATGCTTGCAGCGGTCGACCCCGTCGACACGATTTCGACGCCGGTCGCCACGAGGGCGGCCGCAAGCTCGACCAGGCCGGTCTTGTCGCTCACCGAGATGAGCGCCCGCCGCACCGGGACGACATCGCGTTCGCGGTAAAGGCTCTGGTCGTTGCTGTGCCCGCTCATATCTGGGAGTGCTCCTTGAGGTTCGTGTTTCCGTTGGCGATGTCGAGAACGGCCTGCACGAGCAGGCGTCGTTCGACGATCTTGATCCTGGCGTGCAGGGAGTCCTCGGTGTCATCCGGAAGCACCGGCACCCGCTCCTGCGCGACGATGGGGCCGTCGTCGACACCGGTGTCGACGACGATGAGGCTGGCGCCGGTCTCGGGAACGCCGGCGGCGAGCGCGTCGCGCACCCCGTGGGCTCCCGGGAACTCGGGCAGGTAGGCCGGATGCGTGTTGAGCAGGTGCGGGGACAGTGCGGCGACGACCCGGGCGGGCAGGAGGCGCATGAAGCCGCTCAGCACGACGAGGTCGGGCGACCACTGCTGGATCACGGCGAGCAGTTCGTCGCCCCACTCCTCGCGGGACGAGAAGGAGCTGTACGGAACCGTGAAGGTGGACACGCCGAACTCTTCACCGAGGTCGAGGCCGTCCGCATCCCGGTCCGCGCCGATCGCGACGATGCGTGCCGGGTACTCGGCGTCCTGGCACGCTTCCAGGAGGGAACGGAGGTTGGATCCCCCGCCGGAAATCAATACGACCAATGACAGCACTGGTCGAGCCTATCGTTTGCCGGTCCTCGCCGGTGAGGCCGGGGCGGGAGCCGTGGCGCCGGACGTGGCCACGCGCCGCCGGATCGGGGGCGTCAGCATGCCGAGCACTGCGGCGACGCCGACCTCGAGCGCGGCGAAAGCGCCGACCAGCATCGGGTTCGGTCCGACGTCGACGAGCCGGCCAGGGCCGAGTGCCCCGCCGGACCACCAGGCCAGCAAACCGAGGATAATGCCGGCGACGATGCCGGCGAGGACTCCGGTCAGGGCGAGCCGTCCGCGATCGGCGCCGGGCCCACCCGCCCGGTACTGGCGCTGCCGGGTCGCGACGGCCGTGAGATAGCCGAAGAGGACGGGCACGAGGAGCCCGAGAAAGCCGAAGGCGAGACTGCCCTGCGGGAGCACCCCGAGCAGCGGCAGGCCGGGCAGCGGGCCGAGCACGGTGCCGACCGGGGACACGCTCGACCCGAGGCCGACGGCGACGCCGGGCCCGACGAACCAGGCCGCCGCCCAGATCACGAGGTTGGGGATCAGGGCGAGCTGGGCGATGGTCAGCGTGATGCCGCCCATCACACCGGCCTGCACGGTCTCATAGAGGCCGATGACGGTCGCGAAGTTGCCGAGGATCAGCACGAAGACGGCGAGGGCCGCGATCCCGATCGTCCCGGTCGCGGCTCCGAAGCCCGCGCGGAGGGCGCCGGTCAGGATCGAGCGCCAGTCGGCGGGCACCTCGGGCAACCGCGGCAGGGTCGGAAGCGCGGGGAAAGCGGGAAGGGCGCGCAGCCAGGCCGGGCGGGACTTGCCGGAAGCGGCTGCGCCGGCTCCGGTCGCGTCCGGGCGGCCGGTGGCTCCACGGCCCGGCGCCGGGTGCGCCGACGCTCCCGCGAGGTGCGGTGCCTGGCCGGCGACCGGATGCTCTGGTGACTCGGTCCGGTGGCGGGCGCCGATGAACACCCCGACGGCGAACACGGCCGTGGGCAGGAGCACGCCCTGCGGGACCGACGGCTGCAGGGCATCCGTGCCGACGGTGAGGGTGAGCAGGGTCGCGAGCAGCCCGTAGACGGGGATCGCGGTCAGCACGCCGGTCCAGCGGTGCGGCGAGTCCGCCGCGCGGCGCCCGGTGTGCCTGCCGAGGAACAGGGCGAGCAGGGCGAAGCCGAGGAGCGCGATGGTGAGCGAGAACGGGGCCTCCGCGCCGGGCAGGCCGAGAGCGGCGACGACGGTGGGATCCAGCTGGACGGCGAGGTCCACGCCGTTGCCGAGCAGCCAGACGGAGACCGAGGCGCGCCAGAAGACGAGCCAGTCGACCGCGAGGCCATACTGGGTGGCCCAGAGGATGGTCAGGGGCACGAGGGAGACGCCGACTCCGATGGCTACGACAATGAGCGCCTCGAGTGCGGCGAGCAGGGCTGTCGTTAAGCGGTTCATCCGGGGGGAGCCTACCTCGCCCGCCTGACCGCCCCGCGCGCCCCCGCCGAAGCAGGCGAAAAAAAAGGGGCCCGCCGTGGTGGCGGGCCCCTCTGTCGTGCGGATGCCGGACTACAGTGCGGCGAGGACCTCGCGCAGCAGGGTCGCGGTCTCGCTCGGCGTCTTGCCGACCTTGACCCCGGCGGCCTCGAGGGCCTCCTTCTTGCCCTGGGCGGTTCCGGCGCCGTCGGAGACGATCGCCCCGGCGTGGCCCATGGTCTTGCCCTCCGGAGCGGTGAAGCCCGCGACGTAGCCGACGACGGGCTTGGTGACGTGCGCCCGGATGTAGTCGGCCGCCTTCTCCTCGGCGTCGCCGCCGATCTCGCCGATCATCACGATCGCGAGGGTCTCCGGGTCGTTCTCGAAGGCCTCGAGGGCGTCGATGTGGGTCGTTCCGATGATCGGGTCGCCGCCGATGCCGATCGCGGTCGAGAAGCCGAGGTCGCGCAGTTCGTACATCATCTGGTAGGTCAGGGTGCCCGACTTGGAGACGAGGCCGACCGGGCCCTTAGCGGTGATGTTCGCCGGCGTGATGCCGACGAGCGCCTCACCCGGCGTGATGATGCCGGGGCAGTTCGGCCCGATGATGCGGGTCTTGTTGCCCTTCGCCTTGGCGTATGCCCAGAACTCGGCGGAGTCCTGCACCGGGACGCCCTCCGTGATGATGACGAGCAGCGGGATCTCGGCGTCGATGGCCTCGATCACGGCGTCCTTGGTGAAGGCCGGAGGGACGAAGGCGATCGAGACATCCGCCCCGGTCTTCTCGATGGCCTCGGCGACCGAGCCGAAGACGGGGAGTTCGACGTCGCCGTGCACGACGGTGGTGCCGGCCTTGCGGGCGTTGACGCCGCCGACGACCTGGGTGCCCGCCTTCAGCATGAGGGCGGTGTGCTTGGTGCCCTCACCGCCGGTGATGCCCTGGACGATGACCTTGGAGTCCTTGTTGAGGAAGATAGACATGTTCGAAAAATCCCTTACTTCGCGGCGTAGGCGAGTTCGGCGGCCTTGGCGGCGCCCTCGTCCATGGTGGCGGCCAAGGTGACCAGCGGGTGGTTGGCCTCGGTGAGGATGCGGCGGCCTTCCTCGACGTTGTTGCCGTCGAGGCGCACGACGAGAGGCTTGTTCGCGGCGCTGCCGAGCTCGGCAAGCGCGCCGACGATGCCACGGGCGACCGCGTCACAGGCGGTGATGCCGCCGAAGACGTTGACGAAGACGCTCTTGACCTGGGGGTCGCCGAGGATGACGTCGAGTCCCGCCGCCATGACCTCAGCTGATGCTCCGCCGCCGATGTCGAGGAAGTTGGCCGGCTTGACGCCGCCGAAGTTCTCGCCCGCGTATGCGACCACATCGAGCGTGGACATCACGAGCCCTGCGCCGTTTCCGATGACGCCGACGACACCGTCGAGCTTGACGTAGTTGAGGTCGTTGAGCTTGGCCTTGGCCTCGAGCGGGTCTGCGGCGGCCGCATCCTCGAGCAGGGCGTGCTTCGGGTGGCGGAAGCCGGCGTTCTCGTCGAGCGTGACCTTGCCGTCGAGGGCGATGATGTCGCCCTCTTCGGTCAGGACGAGCGGGTTGACCTCGACGAGGGTCGCATCCTCACCCTTGAACACGTTGTAGAGCTGAACGAAGACCGGGGCGACCTTCTCAATGAGCTCGGCGGGGAACTTCGCCTCGACGGCGATGCGCCGGGCGGTGTCGAGGTCGATCCCGAGGTTCGGGTCGATCGCGACGTAGGCGAGCGCCTCGGGCTTCTCGACGGCGAGAACCTCGATTTCGACGCCGCCCTCGTAGCTCGCGAGCGAGAGGTAGGAGCGGTTGGACCGGTCGAGCAGCACCGAGAAGTAGAACTCCTGCTTGATGCGCGCGCCGCCGGCGACCATGACCCGGTTGACGGTGTGCCCCTTGATGTCGAGTCCGAGGATCGCCTGTCCTGCCGCGAAGGCGTCGTCGGGGGTCTTGGCGACCTTGACGCCGCCGGCTTTGCCGCGACCGCCGACCTTCACCTGGGCCTTGACGACGACGACACCGCCGAGCTTCTCCGCTGCGGCGCGCACCTCCTCGGGTGTGTCCGCGATGATGCCCGGCAGAACCGGGACTCCATACTGCTCAAACAGGTCTCTTGCCTGATATTCGTAAAGGTCCACGCTGCTCTTTCCAATCCACGACTGAGCGTTCCTGCAGGGTACGAGGGGTATGACGGGACAGCGTCCGGCATCGAATGTAGCTCGACGTCGAGACAATCTGACCAGTTCAAACTCTAGCGTCACACGTAACCCCCGCCTCGCCAAACCGTCCGGGCGGCAGTACCATGCCAGCCACACCCCCCGACACCCGGAAGGGACCGCGCATGGCCGGACCGTTCAGGACATCCGCTCCCCCGCACTTTCTCGAACTGCGGGTGCACGGCATCAACAACACGTCGCCGTTCGCGCTGCTCGACCTGCCGCCGGACGAGGTCGAGCTCGCAGCGGGCGACGTGCTCGGCAGCTTCTGGACGCCGACGGACTACTCCCTCCGGCGTCATCGCCGGGCAGCGGATGCCGCGGAACAACGCGGTTACGTCCCGCGCCGGATCCGCCGTGAGGCGTACTCCTGGGGCGGACTGGTGCGCAGCACCCCGGGCGGGGACGGGCCGGTCTGGGCGGTCCTCGCCGCACTCGCCCGGATCGGCTGGGCCCTGCTGCTCCCGTTCTCGATCGCCAACGCCGCCGCCTGGTGCTGGCGGCTCCCGACCCAGGGTGTGCCGCGCGGGCTCAGCGTCAGGGCAGGGATCATCCGCTTGTTCGGCGTGCTGCTCACGCTGCTGCTCGTCGCGACGGTCGCGAACCTCGGCATCGACCTGTTGGCCCGGCAGTGCTACGCCGGCGGGGCCCTGGTCTGCTCCGGGCTGCCCGGGGCGCTCGGCGGCCTCGCCGCGTGGACGGCCGGGCAGCGGATGGCCCTCTTCTCGCTCGCGCCGATCGCGATGATCCTCGGAATCTGGCAACTCTCGAACGGGGCGCGTCTGCGGTATGACGTCGCCGACCGCTACCTCGCCGCCCGTCCGGCAGCGGCAGGACCGAGCGTCCGCCCGGTGGACGGGCGACCCGGAGCCCCGGCTGCGTCTCCCGCAGGGCCCCGGCCGCTGCTGGAGTCGCCGCACCTGTGGAACCGACGCGGTGAAACCCATCGGCTCTCGCTCGCCCACCTCGCGGCCGGGCTGAGCCTGACCTCGGTGCTCTCCTGCGCCGCCCTGGCCGGCGGGGCCGGCGGGGTGAGTACGGGTGTGTCCGGCACGGCGGCGGGCGTCGTCTTCCTCGTCGCGGGGGCCCTGCTCCTGGCGGCCCTCGTGACCGCGTTCTGCACCCGCACCCTTCCCGTCGAGCCGATCGCGCGCACGGCGGGGGCCCGGTGGCACACCGCGCTCGTCCTGCTCGCCATCGTGACGCACCTCGCGGCGCTCCTGGTTCTCGGGCTTGCCCCGCCCGCGCAGGGGGACGACGGCGCGGCCGGCGCCGGAGCGACCCAGGGAGCGGCGGCCGCGGTTTCCTCGGTGTCCCAGGTCTCCTCGATCACGCTGCTCGCGCTTCTCGGCGGCATGCTCGCCTGCGTCGCGGCGAGCGCCGTGTTCCGGTACCCCGCCCCGCGCGGCCGGCTCCGGTTCGAGGCGTGGCACGGCCTCGCACCCGCGGTGTTCCTGACCCTGGCGCTCACGGTCGGGCTCATCCTGTCGAGCCTCCTCACCGTCGGCGTCGGCACCTGGCTGAACGGCGGTGCGGGCGCGAGCGCCCTGCTCGGCGCGCCGACGAACGCGGCAGGATCACCGGCGACGCCCGTGCTGACCGTGCCCGGCGTGTACCCGTGGTTCGGCGGGCTTGCGTTCGCGCTCCTCGCCGTGGCGGTGCTCTCCGTCGCCTGCTCCCTGATCCGGCCGCGCCGGGTCGGCCCCCGCGTCGCGGAGTGGACCCCGGACGATGTCCCGCCCGGGTCAGGCGGCGACGGGCGGCGCGAGGCCAGCGGGGTTGGCGACGCGGCGCACCCGGACAGCTCTGGCGGAGCCGCCGCCGCATCCACCACCGGAACGGCCGCCGCCGGCGCGGGAGCTCCGGGCTCCGGGCTCCGGCCAACCAGACGGCCCGGGCATCCCCGGCGGAGAGACCCCGATGCCCGCGGGATCCGAGGCCGAACTCGTGGCCCTGCTGCGTCCCGTACGCGACCGGAAACGCGCGCTCGCCGCTCGCCTGCACCTCGTCGAACCGGTCACCGGGATCGTCGCGGCGGCCGGCTTCCTCGCCCTCCTCGCGACCGAGATCCTCACCGTCGTCGTGCCCCGCCTGCTGCCGGCGGATGCCGCGGCGCCGGGGTCCGCCCCGGCCGACGGCGTGACCGCCCCGCCCGGGCTGCTCGCCTGGCTCGACGTGTCGATGGCCGGCTGGGCGGGCGTCGCCGTGATCGTCCTCGCCGGACTCGTCCTTCGCCCGACCCCTGGGCGCGCGACGAGGCCGCTCGCGATCGTCTGGGACCTCGCCTGCTTCCTGCCGCGCGCCGGGCATCCGCTCGGGGCTCCCTGCTACACCGAACGGGCCGTGCCCGAGGTCTGCCGCCGGGTGCTCTGGTGGCTGGACGGCCGGGCGGAAGGGACACCGCCACGCCGGCGGGAGGTCGTGCTCGCCGCCCACAGCATGGGAACGGTCGTCGCGATCGCCGCCCTCTTCTCCCTGGCCGCGCACCCGGACTGGTCGGCGCGGCGGGACCGGGTGACGCTGCTGAGCTTCGGCGTGCAGGTGCGGCCGTACTTCGGGCGGTTCTTTCCCGAGATCCTCGGGCCGGAGGTGCTTGGCACCCAGCCGTGCCTGCGCCCGCGGCTGTGGAGCGCGGACCCGTGGCTGGCGGATGCCGGGGCGACGCCGCTCCCGCCGGAACCGGCCTCGCCCGCCGCCGCGCTGCCGGTGGGGCGCTGGATCAGCCTGTGGCGGGCGACCGATCCGCTCGGGTTCCCGGCCTGGTCGAACCGGGCGCCAGGCAACCCGATCGACCGGTTCGCCGATGAGATCGATACGAGCGGGTACACGGGCGCGGTCGGCACCCACGGCGAGTACTACCGCACCCGGCAGTACCACGACGCGCTCGCCGACCTCGCCGGCACCGCCCTTCCCGGCTAGCCTCCGCGAGGCTCCCATGTCGAGCGCGGGTGTTGCGCCATTGCGCGGGTGGTGCGCCACCCGCGGAGCGGCGCAACACGCGCGTTCGGTCCGGTGGCCGAGGGGGCGGATGCCGGGGGTCAGCCGAGCGCGAAGAGGGCGGAGGAGGCGAGGGCGGTGCCGACGCCGATGGACTGCGGCAGCGTGAGGCGCTCCCCGAGGACGGCGATCGACAGCAGGATCGTCGCAACGGGGTACAGGGCGACCAGCACGCCGACCACGGCGAGGTTGCCGGAGTAGAGGGCGATGAGCAGAAGGGCGTCCCCGACGCCGAGCAATACGCCGGCGATCATGCTCCCGCCGATCCAGCGCGAACCCACCGAGCGAAGCGGACCGAGCGAGAACGGGCGCAGGCCGGCGGACATCCTGCGCCACATCCCGAGCACCAGGAGGAGCAGGAGGCCGAGGCCGATCTCTACGAAGGCCGGGACCAACCCGGCGGAGCCGGGGGCGAAAGAGAGGGCGACGACGGACAGACCGAACGCGATCCCGGAACCGATGCCGACGGTCCAGGCCTGGCGGGACACCCGCGCGCTTCCCTCGCGGCGCGAGGTCGACACCAGCACGGCACTCGCGAGGGCGAGACCAACGGCGACCCAGGCCGCACCGGAGAGCTGCGTGCCGGCAACGGTGGCGACGCCGACCGGCACACCGGCGACCAGGAGGCCGATGACCGGGGAGAGCACGCTCACGGGACCCACAGTGAGCGCCTGGTAGAACAGCACGAAACCGACGACGGCCGCCGCTCCCGAGACCGCGCCCCAGAACACGGCGCCCTCCGACCAGGTTCCGCCCACGGAAAGCAGGCCCGCGCTGAGTGTGACCGTCGCCCACAGGTAGGTCAGGGTCGTCGCGGGCAGCACTCCGAACCGCCGTGCGCCGAGGGTTCCGAAGAAATCCGAAACGCCATAGGACAGCGCGGACGCGAGCGTCAGCACGACCACCAGAATCACGACACCATCCTCCAGCACGACGGATCCCACGGCAACGGGGCCGCGCTGGATAGCGGGCCACCGGGCCACGGGCGCGCCGGGTCACGGGTACGCCGGGCCGGGGCCGCCGGGCCGGGGCACCCGTGAGTAGCGCGAACGCACCGGGGCTGCTTGACTTCCGGCATGACTGAACTCGATCACGGCATCGAACCGCACGCCCCCGGCCACGCCGAACGGCTCAACTGGCTGCGCGCCGGTGTGCTCGGCGCGAACGACGGCATCGTCTCCGTCGCCGCCCTGGTGGTGGGCGTCGCGGCGGCGACACCGGATTCCGCGGCGATCCTGATCGCCGGAGTCGCGAGCCTGCTCGCCGGGGCGATCTCGATGGCCCTCGGCGAATACGTCTCAGTCAGCAGCCAGCGTGACACCGAGCGCGCCTTGATCGCCAAGGAGCGGTGGGAGCTCGCCAACCTGCCCGACCAGGAGCTCGCCGAGCTCGCCGAGATGTACCGCGCCAAGGGACTGAGCGCGGACACGGCCCGGCGCGTCGCCGACGAGCTCACGGCGCACGACGCCCTTGCCGCGCACCTCGAGGTGGAATTACACATCGGCACCGAAGAACTCCCCAACCCGTGGCATGCGGCGTTCGCGTCCGCGCTCGCGTTCACGGTCGGCGCGATCCTGCCGCTGCTCGCCGTGCTGCTGCCACCGCCGGCGTGGCGGCTGCCTGCAACATTTCTCGCGGTGGCGGTCGCCCTCTCGATCACCGGCTGGCTGAGTGCCTACCTCGGCGGCAGTCCCCGCGGCCGCGCGATCGCCCGGGTCCTCGTCGGAGGCCTGCTCGCCCTCGGCGTCACGTGGGCGATCGGCGGCCTCATCGGCACCTCGGTCTGACCGTAGGCTGGTGCCATGTCTTCACCACGTACGCTCCACGCATCCGCCCTGCTCGCGGCGGGCATCGACGCCGCCCTCGTGCTCGTCTTCGCCGCGATCGGCCGTGCGAGCCACGGCGAGGACCTGCTCGGCGTGCTGACGACCTGGTGGCCGTTCCTGGGCGGCCTCACGATCGGCTGGCTGATCATGCGCGCGTGGCACGCCCCGCAGCGGATCGTCTACACCGGGCTCGGCGTCTGGCTCTGGACGGTCGCGGGAGGGTTGCTGCTCCGCGTCGTGAGCGGCCAGGGCGTACAGCCGAGCTTCATCGTCGTGACGGCGATCGTGCTCGGCCTGTTCCTCGTCGGCTGGCGCGGCATCGCGGTGCTGGTGCGCCGCGTCCGTGCCCGTAGCCAGGCCACGACGCAGATCCAGTAGCCGCACCCTTCCGCAACCTCGCCGTCAGTGGCATGACTCCTGCACATCTCCGGGCGGTGGGAAAGCCGCCGCTGCGGTGACCCGGTGTTTCCGGGGCTCGGGCGTCGCTTCCGCTGAATGTGCAGGAGTCATGCCTCAACAACGGCGGACATGGCACTGCCAGCGCTACGCGGGTGCGGGCGCTGGCAGGGGGATGCCGGGGTCGGCCGGTTAGACGAGCACCTTCAGCGAGGTGTTCCAGTTGAAGTCCTCGAATGCCGGGTTGGCCTGCAGGGTCATCACGAGGAACTGGAAACCCTCGAGCTCGCGGGCACGACGCAGCGGGCCGACGACGATCGGGCGCTGGCCGGCGGCGGTGACGAAGGCGGCGACGGCCGCGTTCGCCTCGTCGGAGTCGGAGGCGATGAACACGTCGAGCGGGAGGCCCGCGGCCGTGCCCGCGACGAGTGCACCGGCGAAGGTCGTGTTGAAGGCCTTGACGACGGTCGCTCCGGGCGCGGCGAGCGCGGCGAGTTCTTCGGCTGCGGAGGTGCCGGGGGCGACGACGAGGGAGTCGAAGGTGTTGAAGTCGACGGGGTTGGTGATGTCGATCACGGTCTTGCCGGACAGGGCGGCACCCAGGGCGGTGACGACCTCCTTGGCCGCGTCGAACGGAAGCGCGAGCACCACGATCTCGCCGGTGAGCGGGCTGGTCAGCGTGCCAGAGGTAACCTCGGCGCCGAGCTCCGCGGCAAGAGACGCGGCCTTGGCCGGGTCGCGATCGAGGATCTGGAGGCCGCTTCCGGCGACGACGGCACGGGTGCCGATGCCGCGAGCCATGTTGCCGCTGCCGATGATCGTGATGTTCGTCATAGTCGTTCTTCCTCCGGAAAAGTGTCGAGTGGATGCTGCCTCCGGCGGGATTCCCGTCACAATTACTTGAAGCAACAACTAAAGACTAGGACTCTTTAGTTGAACCGTCAAGTTAACCGGTAGAATTCTCGGCATGACCGAACCGCGCTGGCTGACAGATGACGAACGCGAAGCCTGGCTGCGCCTGATGGCCGTGACCATGCACTTGCCGGGACGACTCGAGACGCAGCTGAAACGGGATGCCGGGCTGAGCCACTTCGAGTACTACGTGCTCGCGATGATCTCGGAGAGCACCGAGCGTTCCCTGGCCCTGAGCGAGCTCGCCGCACGCACGAACTCGTCGCTCTCCCGGCTGTCGCACGTGATCGCCCGGCTCGAAGTCCAGGGCCTGTTGACCCGGTGCGCCTCACCGAGCGACGGCCGTACCTCGATCGCCCAGCTGACCGAGGCCGGCTGGGCGAAGGTCGTCGCGAGCGCGCCCGGCCACGTCGAGGAGGTGCGCTCGGTCGTCTTCGATTCCCTGACTCCCGGGCAGGTCAGCCAGCTCTCCGAAATCTGCGGCAGCCTGCTCGGCACGCTCGACCCCGACCACCGCCTGCTCCGCCCGAGCTGAGCCGCCCCGGGTTACCGTTCGTAGTCGTCGACGTCGTCGAACTCGTCGGCATCATCGATGTCGATGATGCTGTGCTCGTCGACGCCGCGATCGTCCTCGTCCTCGTCGTCCTGCTCGACGGCGCGGTCGTCGGCGTCGATGGTCCAATCGAGATCATCGTCCGGGTTGTCTTCCGGAACCAGGTCATCCTCGAGGGTGAGCCCGACGTCGTCGATGTCGCGATCTTCGTCCAGTCCATCGCTGCCGGAGTCTGTGCGCCGTGGCCAGAGTCCGTCCGGGTCAATTCTCATTGTGGCTGCCTCCTCGTCGGAAGAGGGACGTCCCCCGCTGGGTGCCCCCGCGCGAGCAACGGTACGCCACCGCCCCGCCACCGACAAGGGGCCGATCGACCCTGTGCACAACCGTTCCGAAGCGGCGTGGAGCCCGTGCGGAGCCGCAGGCCTGCTCAGCCGTTGCGGGAGCGCAGTCCCGCTGTGGCGACGAGCGAACCGTCCTGCAGGACTGCGAGCACCTCGATCGGGAAGGTCTCGACGCTGCGGTTCAGCGCCGCCTCGCCTCCGGCGACGATCGTGGTGGCCAGCACGTCGACGGTCACGATGTCGAGCCCGATCACGCTGACCTGCCGGTACGGCGAGGGCCCGCCGCCCACGCTGGTCCAGATGTGCTCCCCGCGCTCGGCGCTTCCCGAGGTCGCGACGGCCCGCACCGGGGCGACGAGCGGCACGGAGGCCAGGAGTTCCTGCCGGCTTGCCGGGTCGACGATGCCGGCCACCCAGTCCTGGCCCGGTGACTGGTCGCCGTTCACGAGCAGGTCTCCTCCGGCGTTGACCGACCACTCCGAAAGGCCGAGGCCCCGCAGGGCCTCCCCCGCTTCCGCGATCGCGAGGCTTTTCACGACCCCGGACAGGTCGAGCACACCGTCGGCGCGGTGCGGCGTGAAGACGCCGTCCGTCTTATCGCGCCAGTCGAGCGCGACGGCGTAGCAGTCCCGCAGTTCGGCACTCGCCTGGGTGAGGCGGATGTCGCCGCGCGCGATCCTGCTGATCTCCGAATCGGGCCGGTACAGGCTGAACCGCTCGTCCCAGCGGGTGAACACGTTTCGCACGGCGTCGAGGGCCGCCTCCGGCGAGGGGACTCCGGCGCGGTCGCCGTCGCCCGCCGCGCCGCCGATTCTGAGGCTCACGACGGTGCCCATGGTCTCGAAGGTCTGCGCGTCCATGCCTCCCACGCTAGCGGCGGCCCTCGCCGGCTGCACGGCCTAGAACCCGGCCGTGTCGAGCGCCGCCTGGACGGAGGTGAGGTAGCCCCTCGTCGTGTATGTGGCGCCGCTGACGTTGCTGACCTTCGCGGACTGGGCGGAGAGCACCTCGGAGCGGAGGATGGGGGCGGCCTGCGCGCTGATCGCGACAGAGCGGCCGCCGTCGTTGGTCAGCTGCAGGGCGGTGACCTCGGTGATCGTGCCGTTGGCGATCGTGACGGAGACCTGGACGGGCCCGTACGGGGTCCGCACGGATGATCCCGTGAAGGTCCCCGTCGGCCGGGCCGCCGGGGCGGGCGCCGCCGGAGCAGGGGCCGCCGCTGTCGGAGCGGTGGCTGTGGAACCGGCAGACGTCGCCACCGGACCGGACACGGCAGGCGCGGAGGCGACCGGTGTCGGTGTCGCCGGGCCGGCGCTCGGCGCCGGGATCGTCGCGGGCACGGCCTGCGGCGCGGAGAGTGCCTGCATCGAGGCGTTCGCCTGGGCGCCGACCTGCCAACCGACGGCGAGCACGGACAGGGACGCCAGGGTGGCCAGGCTGACTGCGCGGGCCCTCACCAGTCGAACCTTTCGAAGTGGATCTGCCGGGTCGGCAGGCCTGCCGACCGGGCGTCCCGCACGACCTCGTCCGTCCACTTGCGTGGCCCGCAGATGTACACGTCGGCCTCGCGGAGCTTGGGGACGAGGGTCGCGAGCGTGATCCGGGCCCGGACCGCATCGCCGGGGAGCCAGCTACTGGTTCCCGGGGCGCGTTTGCCGGCGATGATGCGCAGTTCGGCTCCACGTGCCCGGCAGAGGGCCGCGAGTTCTTCGACGAGGTAGGTGTCGTCGACGGTGCTCGACCGGAGGAGCACGGTCGCCTGCCCGGGGGCGAACGTGGCGGTCTCGAGAAGGGAGCGGATCGGAGCGACCCCGATGCCCGCGGCGATCAGGACGATCCGCGGCGAGGTGCGGGCGAAGTCGGTGAAGAGTCCGTACGGGCCTTCGAAGCTCACCCGGGTGCCGACAGGCAGGCGCGGGAGCGTGGACGATGCGTCGCCGAGCCCGCGCACCGTGATGCGGAGGGAATTGTGGGTCGGCGCGGCAGAGAGCGAGAACGGGTGCGCCTGCCACCACAGCCCGGGGGTCCAGAACCGCCAGATGAAGAACTGGCCGGACTTCGCCTTGAGGCTGCGCAGCTGACGCCCGGAGAGGCGGATCGAGACGACTCCGCGGGCTTCCTGGTCGACTCCGACCACGGTGAGCCGGGCCCTGAGCGAGCGCACGATCGGGACGATGAAGCGGAAGAGGATGATGGACCCGGCGACGCCGGCATACAGGGCGAGCCAGTAGTAGCGCTGCAGGGACCCCTCGCGGAACAGGGTGCCGACGCTGAGCTGGTGCGGAATCGCGACGAGCACGGCGACGTAGGACAGCAGGTGCACGAGGTGCCACACCTCGTAGCGGAACTTGTGCCGCACGATGACGAGCGAGGTGATCACGACGGCGATGAGCAGGCCCAGGCCGAGGAACGCGAGCGGCATGTCCGGGAGTGAGGAGAACATGATCCAGACCTCGTCGAAGAACCCGGCGGGCTGCACGAGTGCATACCCGATGGTGAGCAGCACGGCGTGGGCGAGGATCAGGTAGAGCGCCGGCTTGCCGAGCGACTGGTGCAGCGCCATCGCGCTGTCGTGGCCGAAGGCCCTGTCGATCGCGGGCAGCCGCGCGGCGAGCAGCATCATCACGAGCAGCAGGTCGGTTCCGACCAGGCCGGTGACGATGCCGAGTGCCGTGATGGCGTCCGCCGGCGTGGTGATTCTGGCCGCTCCCCCGTCGGCGAGGAAGACCGCGACGACGAGCGCCACCGAGACCACCGCGAGGATTTGCAGGGTGTCGGCCAGACGCATCCGCCGCGGGTAATTCGGGTGGATGCGCGGCCGGGCGTTGTGCTGTCGTGCACGCGTGTCGAGGCTCATAGGGTGAGCATCCCCGGCGAATCCAATGAATCTCTATCGAGGACCTGAGAGGAACCTGTGCGTCGCCAATGTGCGCTGCACGAGTTCACAGGTTCCCCTCCGGCGCCGCACAATGGATGCCCGCGGCTAGAACCCGGCGGCGTCGAGCGCCGCCTGCAACGAGGTGAGGTACCCCTGGGTCGTGTAGGTCGCGCCGCTCACGTTCGCCACCGCGGCGGACTGGGCTTTCAGCACTTCGGACTTGAGCACGGGCGCGGCCCGGTTGCTGATCTGCACCGACCTGGAGTCCTTGTCGGTCAGCTGGAGCGCCGTGACGTCGGTGATCGTGCCGTCCGCGAGGGTGACCGAAACCTGCATGTTGCCGAACCGGGTGGCGACGACCGAGCCGGTGAAGGTGCCGGTGATCCCGGTCGTCGTTGCCGCGGGCGCCGGTGTCGCGGGCGCGGTCGGAGTCGCCGTGGCTGTCGAGGCAGTTGCCGCGGCAGTGGCCGTCGCGGTCGGAGTCGACGCGACCACGGCCGGTGCGGCGGCCGAGGTCGTCACATCCGTCAGGGCGGCGCCCAGGGTGTTCTGCAGGGAGGCGACTGCCGGGGACCCGACCGCCCACCCGATCGCCAGAACGGACAGGGACGCTGTAGCGGCCGCAGCCGCTGCTCGTTTTCTCACCAGTCAAACCTTTCGAAGTGGATCTGTTGCGTGGGCAGCCCGGCCGAGCGGGCGTCCCGCACGACCTCGTCGGTCCACCGCCGCGGGCCGCAAATGTAGACGTCCGATTCGCCGAGCATCGGAACGAGGGTCTTCAGGGAAATCCGCGCGTTCACGGCGTCTCCGGGCAGCCAGCTGTGGGCTCCGGGGGCACGCTTGCCGGTGATGATGCGGAATTCGGCGCCCCGGAGGCGGCAGAGCTCGGCGATCTCCTCGACGAGGTAGCTGTCGGCCACCGAGTGCGAGCGCAGCAGCACGGTCGCCTGCCCCGGCGCGAAGGTCGCCGTTTCCAACAGCGCCCGGATTGGGGCGACCCCGATGCCGGCGGCGACGAGCACGATCCGTGGGCTGGTCCTGGCCCGGTCGGTGAAGAGCCCGTACGGGCCTTCGAAGCTCACCCGGGTGCCGATGGGCACCGAGGCGAGGTCGGTCGAGCCGTCGCCGAGGGCGCGAACCGTGACCCGGAGAGAGTTGTGGGCAGGCGCGGCCGAGAGCGAGAACGGGTGGGCCTGCCACCACTGACCCGGCGTCCAGAACCGCCAGATGAAGAACTGGCCTGCGCTCGCCTGCAGGTGGTGCAGCTTTCGGCCGGAGAGGCGGATCGACACGACTCCGGGCGCCTCGCGGTCGACGCCGGCGACCACGAGCCGGGAGCGCAGCGACCGCACGATGGGGAGCACAACCCGGTAGACCACGACGGATCCGGCCACGCCGGCATACAGGGCGAGCCAGTAGTACCACTGCGGAGAACCGATGACCAGGACCGTGCCTGCGGTCAGCATGTGCGGCAGTGCGCCGAGCACGGCGACGTAGGAGAGCAGGTGCACGATGTGCCAGACCTCGTAGGGCAGGCGGTGGCGCACGATGACGAGCGAGGTGACGACCACGAGGACGAGCAGGCCGAGGGCGATGAACGCCAGGAGCATGTCGGGCATCCCGGTGAGCATGCTCCAGGTCTCGGCGAACACGTTCACCTCGCTCGAGAGGGCGTAGCCGATGATCAGGAACACCGCGTGGGCGAAGATCAGGTAGAGCGCGGGCTTGCCGAGCGACTGGTGCAGCGCCATTGCGCTGTCGTGGCCGAAGGCCCGGTCGATCGCGGGCAGCCGGGCGGCGAGCAGCAGCATCACGAGGAGCAGGTCGGTGCCGACGAGGCCGGTCAGGATCCCGATCGAGGTGAGCGCGTCCGCGGGGGTGCCGAAGCGGGCTGCCCCGCCGGAGCCGAGGAAGAGGGCAACGGCGAGCGCGACCGAGACAATGCAGAGCACCTGCAGGGTGTCAGCGAGGCGCATCCGTCTCGGGTAGTTCGGGTTGACGCGCGGGGCGGGCCGACGGCTGGTCTGCGTCGGCTCGGGGAGACGCTGCTGGAGGAGCAGGGGTCTGGTGTCGAGGCTCATATTCCGAGCATCGGGCCACCGCCCATGTGGAGGCTTGCGAAAGCCTATGAACCGGCTATGAAGCGCTGGGGGCTTTGGTTGTTCCCCGGCGGTCGCGATCTGGGGCGGCGAGACCGGCCCCGAACCGGAACAGCAGCACGAGCAGGATCGCGACCCCTGCCCCGAGTGCAGTCTCGACGATCCGGTCGACGAGCAGGGCGGGCACCGGAACGGGGCTGCCGAGGTGCACGACGGAGAGGGCGAGCGGGGTGATGAAGAGCAGAGCAGCGCCGTAGTGCTTGCCGACCAGGATCTCGGCGCCGAACTGGCTGACCGTGATCACGACGACGAGCCAGGCGACGGATGGCCCGGGCAGCAGCACGAGACCGGTCACCACCACGCCGAGTGCCGTCCCGGCCACGCGGTGCACGGCCCGGGAGATCGAGTGGGCCGCCCGGGGCGGTGGCAGCACCGCGACGACGGCGACGACGGCCCAGTAGGGGTGCCCGATGCCCACGATCAGGGCGAGGCCTCCAGCGAGGAGCACGCCGACCACGTTCTGCAGGATCACCAGCCAGACCTGAGGGTCGCGGTAGGTGGCAGGGCGAAGCCGCGGAGCGCGCGGCAGGTCCTTGAACAGGCCGGTCGAATGCGGCTCGAACATCCGCCGGAGGCCCCAGCCGGACATGGTGAGCAGCCAGGCGAGCACGGCGGCGCCGGTGGCGACGAGCATCCGCTCGCCGACCTCGCCCGGCGGAGTCGGCAGTTGCGCGCACACGGAGAACGCGAAGACGAAGAACAGCGGCGTGCCAGGCACGAGCCCGGCCGTCGTCGCCACGAGGATGCCGCCGATGACCACGAGCAGCAGTCCGCCGACGAGGAGCGGCAGTCCAGCGCCGGCGACGGCGACGCCGAGAGCGAGGGCGATGCTCCCGAGCAGGAAGGCGCCGGCGATCGTGATCGTGCGCGCCCGGAGCCGGTACGGCTCTCCGCGGCCGTAAAGGGAGGTCATCGCGCCGAAGGACGCGTATGCGGTCCAGTCGATCCGACCGGCGGCGATGAGCACGATGAGGGGGATCGCCACGGCGAGGCTGGCCCGCAGCGCGACCTCGACGTCGAGTGCGCGCAGGGACCTGAGCCGGGCGAGCAGGGTCTCGGGGGCCGCCGGAGTTTCCGGGCTCCCCGGAGTCTCAGGGGGCCCGGGAACGAGCTCTCTCGGCACTAGATCTTCTCGATGGGCGCGATCTTGATCAGGAGCTTCTTTGCGCCCGCCGAGTCGAACTGGACATGTGCGACCCGCTTGGTGCCTTCGCCGGTGACCTGGTTGACGCGACCGTCGCCGAAGCTCGAGTGCCGGATCCGGTCGCCGGCGGCGAGCTCGAGGTCGCCGTTGTCGCGGACCTGGGTGACGGCGTTCGCCCATTCGGTCTTCGGTTTCGGGGCGGGCGGCAGCTCGCTGAAACCGCTGCGGGTGGAGTTGAAGCCGCCGCCGAAGCCGTCCCTGCGATTGAGCGCACGCGACTGGGTGCCGTTTCGCGAGTTGGCCATGCCGGGCGACTGCTTCCAGTCGATCAGAGTGGCCGGGATTTCCTGCAGGTAGCGGCTCGGCATGGCCACGTTGATCTCGCCGAACTGGGCGCGGGTCATCGCGAGCGAGAGGTAGAGGCGCTGCCTTGCCCGGGTGATGCCGACATAGAAGAGTCGGCGTTCCTCGGCGGGGCCGCCGGGCTCGTTCGCCGACATCTGGTGGGGCAGCAGCCCCTCCTCGACCCCGGTCAGGAACACGGCCTCGTACTCGAGTCCCTTCGCGGTGTGCAGGGTCATCAGGGAGACGGTGCCCGAGGCGTCGTCGAGGTCGTCGGCTGCAGCGACGAGCGACACCTGGGTGAGGAAGTCGACGAGGCCGGCGTCCGGGTTCTCCCGGTTGAAGTCCTTCGTCTGCGCGACGAGTTCCTCGATGTTCTCGGCCCGTGCTTCGTCCTGAGGGTCGCGGCTGTTGCGCAGCACGGTGAGCAGCCCGCTGCCCTCGAGCACGAAGGTCAGCAGCTCGGAGACGTTCACCGGCCCGCCGGGATACGCGGGGTCGATCTTGAGGGCGGCCTCGTCGAGCACGCCGGCCAGTTGAAGGATCGCACCGGTGACCTTCGGGCCGAGTCCGAGCGATGCGGAGTCGCGCATGGCCTCGCGGAAGCTGATCTGGTTGGCCTCGGCGAAGCTGCCGAGCCCGGTCTCGGTGGCGGGGCCGATGCCGCGCTTGGGGGTGTTCAGGATGCGCCGCAGGGCGAGCTCGTCGTCGGGGTTGGCAACGGCGATCAGGTAGGCGAGGGCGTCCTTGATCTCGGCTCGCTCGTAGAATTTGGTGCCGCCGACGACGCGGTATGGCACGGCGGCGCGGACGAAGATCTCCTCGAGCGCCCTGGTCTGGGCGTTGGTGCGGTAGAACACCGCCATGTCCCGGTAGGCCATGCCCGCCCCGTGCAGGGTCTCGATCTCGTCCGCGACGAACTGGGCCTCGTCGTGCCCGTTGTACGCGGTGTAGCCCACGATCTTTTCGCCGTCGCCACCCGCGCTCCACAGCTTCTTCTCTTTGCGGTCGAAGTTGTGGCCGATCACGGCGTTCGCCGCGGAGAGGATGTTCTGGGTCGAGCGGTAGTTCTGCTCGAGCAGGATGACCTTGGTGCCGGGGAAGTCGCGTTCGAATTCGCTGATGTTGCGGGTGTCGGCGCCGCGGAAGGCATAGATGGACTGGTCGGAGTCGCCGACGACGGTGAGGGAGGCCCCGGGGATGCCGCCGCTCGGTTCGCGCAGGTTGCGCACGTGCACGCCGGTCGCCTCGAGCTCGTCGGCGAGCTCAGGGGTGACGGGGAGAGTGAGCTCGCGCACGAGGGAGTACTGGGCGTGGTTGGTGTCCTGGTATTCGTCGACGAGGATGTGCCGGAAGCGGCGACGGTAAGTTGCGGCGACCCGCGGGAACGCGCGGAAGAGGTAGACCGTCTCGCCGATCAGGTCGTCGAAGTCGAGGGCGTTCGCCGCGCGCAGCCGTTGCGTGTACTGGCGGAAGATCTCGATGAACATGACCTCCTGCGGGTCACTGAGATTGGCGTTGCGCGCGTAGGAATCGACGTCGGCGAGCTCGTTCTTGAGCTTGGAGATCTTCGCGGCGGCGTTGCCGGGCGTGAATCCGTACGTGTCGGCATCGAGCGACTTGATGATGCGCTTGAGGGTGACCTTCGTGTCCGCGGAGTCGTAGATGCTGAAGCTCGACGAGAGGCCCGCGCTTTCGGCCTCGCTGCGCAGGATCCGCACACAGGACGAGTGGAACGTCGAGATCCACATCCCCTCGGCCCCCTCTCCGAGGAGCACTTTGACGCGCTCGCGCATCTCGGCGGCGGCCTTGTTGGTGAAGGTGATCGCGAGGATCTGGCTCGGGTATGCCTCCCGGGTCTCGAGCAGGCTCGCGATGCGCCGGGTCAGCACGCTCGTCTTGCCACTTCCCGCGCCCGCGATGATGAGGAGGGAGGGGCCACGGTATTCGACGGCCTCGAGCTGCTGTGGGTTGAGCCCGTCCAGCAGGGGGCTCTGCCGGTGGCCGGGCTCTTCTGTGGGGCCGCCGGGGCCGGGGCCATAGCCGGCACCGTAGCCATCCAGGATTATCGGCGTTGCCGAGGAAGTGCGTGCGGGGGTGTTGTCCGGGTCGAAGGGCGTCATCATCTCGCCTCCAAGTCTAAGCGGTGCCCCTGACACCGGCCGGGGCGCCCCGGCAGCGTGACCCGCCGCGGGTCCGCCGGATACCGCCCGGTTCACCGGTCTTCGCGGGCCTCCGCGGCGAGTTCGTCGCGGACCGCGACGGCGAGGTCGGGGTGGTCTGCGAAGACACCGTCGATCCCGGTACCCATGATCGTGCGGAACTCGGTCTGCCAGTCGCCGAAGTCGGCTCGGAACCGCCCGCGCTGGAAGGTCTTCGCGAGGAACACGTTCTCGGGGCGCAGGGTCCAGCAATAGATCTCGAGGTTGGCGGCGTGCGCGGCGTCGACGAGGTCGGAGGCCCCCGAGACGTGCCCGTCCGGCCCGATCTCGAGGACGAGCGACTTCGGAACGCTGATGCCGTCGACGAGACCGCTCAACCCGTAGAGCCCCTGGTCGGTCAGGTAGTCCGCGTAGTCGGGGGCCGACCGGCCGAGCAGGCGCACCTGGTCCGCGGGCTTCCCCGTCGCTTCGAGCAGGAAGATCCGCTTCCCGTAGACGCCCCTCGCATAAACCTGGTCGAGCAGGGTGCGTTCGAAGCTCTCGATCGTGAGCCGCCCGTCGCCCGCGTTCCAGCCGGCGGTGTTCACCTCCGCCGCGAAGAGTTCGTCGACAGGGAGGCCGATCGACTCGAAGTAGCTCGCGTGCTTGATCTCGGCGATGACCCCGACCGGGCGCCTCGCCCGGCTGGACACCCGGTCCATGAGTTTGAACACGTCGCGCAACCGGAGCAGCGGGAATCGACCGTCGAAGGATGCGCTGGCCTTGCGCAGGGCGGGCAGACGCTCCCGTGCGCGCAGGGTGCGCAGCTCGGCCCAGGTGAAGTCCTCGGTGAACCAGCCCGTCGTGCGGATGCCGTCGATGACCTTCCGGGTGCGGCGGGCGGCGAATTCGGGGTGCGCCGCGACATCCGTCGTCGCGGAAATCTCGTTCTCGTGCCGCACGATGAGTACGCCGTCGCGGGTCACGACGACGTCGGGCTCGACCGCGTCAGCACCGAGGGCAACCGCGAGCTCATAGGCGCCGCGGGTGTGTTCCGGCCGGTAACCGCTCGCCCCGCGGTGACCGATCACGATCGGTTGCATTCCCTGACCATACGCGCTGCTGGCAGACTCGAAGCGATGACACTCTGGAGCGAACCCGACACCCGGCGCCACACGCCGTCGGTCTATCGCGCCCGCCTGACGGTCGGAGTCTCGGCGATCGCGCTCGGCGTGGCCGCGACGAACCTCACGAGCACGTACAGTCTCTTCTTCCTCGCCCTCGGTCCGGCCCTGCAACTGCTCGGCTGGCTCGCGCTGCCCGGGGCGCTCTGGAGGCGGCTGCTGGTGATCCTCCCCGCGGAGCTCGCCGCGCTCACACTCCTGGCCGGCCCCGATTTCACCGGCGCGTTCGCCGTGCTCCTCGCGTGCTGGTTGTTCGTGCGACACCGGCCGGGCATCAGCTACCTCGTGCTGCTCGCCCCCGTTGGCGTGAGCTTCGTCCTCAAGTTGTCGCTGCACAACTCGTCGCAGAACTGGGTCGGCGACGTGGTCGGTTCGGTGACGGTGATCGCCTCGGCGTGGGTCGCCCGGTGGCTCGCGCAGCGGCGCTGGGCGCGGCTCAATCCGTCGCCCGCCGGTCAGACGGCCGGAACAGGCGACACCGGGGACACCGGGGACGACCCCTCAGGATCTACAAGGCAGACGCCCAGCAGGGCTGAATAGACTCTCAGAAACGCCCACCGGCGCCGTGCCGGATCCCTGGCGTTGACAATACCCGAGCTGATTGAGATCTTAGGAACATGGCATCCTCAAACCCCGCATTCTCGCGCAATCCCGCCTTTGCCGCACAAGGATCCGCGGCAGCGACCGGCCTGACCGAAGCTGACCTGCAGCGCATCTACGAAGCGCCGTCCGCAGGCTCGCAGGACACCGGCCGGATGACCTACGAAGACACCATCGTGAAGACGACGCTGAGCTTCGCCCTGTTGCTCGTCGCAGCGGCCGCTGCGTGGCTCCTCACCCCGACGATGCCGTTCCTGCCGTTCCTCGGCATGATCGTCGGCCTCGTGCTCGGCCTCGTCAACGCCTTCAAGAAGGAGCCCTCCCCCGGCCTGATCCTCGGCTACGCCGCAGCGGAAGGCCTCTTCGTCGGCGGTATCTCCTACATCTTCGAAGCGATCTACCCGGGCGTCGTCGTCCAGGCCGTGCTCGCGACCCTCGTGGTCGTCGGCGTGACCCTCGCGCTGTTCGCAAGCGGCAAGGTCCGTGCCTCGAAGCGAGCGACGAAGGTGTTCCTGGTCGCGATGGTCGGCTACTTCGTGTTCTCGATCCTCAACTTCGGCCTCGTCGCTTTCGGAGCGGTTGACAGCCCGTTCGGCCTCAGCAGCAACGTGAAGATCTTCGGCATCCCCCTCGGCGTCGCGATCGGCATCCTCGCCGTGCTCATGGCCGCGTACTCCCTCGTGCTCGACTTCGACTTCATCCAGCGCGGCGTCAACAACCGGGTCGCCCGCAAGTACGGCTGGTCCGGAGCGTTCGGCATCATGGTGACCGTGGTCTGGCTCTACGTCGAGCTGCTGCGCCTCTTCGCGATTTCGCGCAACTAACTCGCCCTGGCGCGAGCAAGGACCGCGCCGCACAGAACGTGAAGTCGGAGATTCTCGCGACACGCCGCATCCGCTGGCCGGATGAACGGTGTGTCGGGGAAATCTCCGACTTCACGTCGTTAAGGCAAGGGTCGCAGGGCCGGGGTCCGGCTCAGATCCAGCCCTTGTCCGTCGCAATGCGGATGGCCTCTGACCGGTTGTTTGCCCCGAGCTTGGCGGATGCCGCCGAGAGGTAGTTCCGGACGGCCCCTGCACTCAGGTGCAGCGAGCGCGCGACCTCGGGCGCACTGCGTCCCTCGGCCGCGAGGAACAGGACCTCGGTCTCCCTCACGGTGAGCGGCGATTCGCCGTGCATCATCGCGTTGATCGCGAGCTGCGGGTCGATCACGCGTTCGCCGGCCTGGAGCCTCCGGATGACCGCGAGGAGGCGCTGCGAGGCCAGGTCCGTGTGCTGGAAGCCGTCCACGCCGCCCCGGATGGCGCGGCGGACGTCACCAGGGCGCGGATGGCTCGCGAGCAGCAGAACCTTGACCCGCGGGTCGGCGGCCTGGATCAGCGGGAGCAGCCCGAGGCCGTCGATCCTGGGCAGGTGAATGTCGAGGACGATGACGTCGGGAGAGGTGCGGAGCACCGTCGACAGGACATCGGCGCCGTCTCCGATCGCGGCAACGACGTCGATATCGGCCTCGAAGGAGAAGACCGCCTCGAGCGCCGTGCGCAGGAGCGCGTGCTCCTCGACGAGCAGCACCCGGATCAGCGCGCCAGGCCCCGGCGCCGGGGCGGCAACCGCGGGCTCGGTGGTTTCGAAGCTCATCCCGGTACCTCCCCACGTCGGTCGACTGCCCGCGATCACGGCAGTTGTGAGGTGGAAGGACGCGTATGGACTCTAGCAAACCCGGGCGCGGAAAAACCCCCCGAACGGGGTGAGAATGTGCAGAGAAGTCCCGATCACAGACGGAGCGTTCAGCGCTGGGACGCCGATGACTCGACGCGCCACTGCTCACCCGTCCCGCCGGGGCGAGATGTCGCCCGGCTCATCGAGAAGGTGCGGGTGCGGAACCGCCAGGCCAGGCGGACCATCGCGACGCCCGACTGCCGGTAGTGGTCGGCGAGTGCGCGGGTGAACACGGCACGGCCCGGCACGTCGACCCAGCCCTCGACGCCGGTGTAGACGGCCTCGACCCGCGGCCGGGCCGCCGCGTTCCGGAACAGGGCGAGGGCCTCTGCTGCGATCTCGTCGCCGTCCGGCGACACGCGGTGTCGGGCACCGGAGGCCTCGACGGGGACGCCCGGGCTCGCGCCGGCCGCCCGGCCTGGCTCGTCGTCGAACCCGTCGTCCGAAACCGTGGAATCCATGGGCGTCACCTTCGTCCGGGGACGGCGCCCCGACCGGAATGCCCGGCCGGCTGCCGCCGCGAGGAGGCCTCCGCGGGGAACGCCGGAGAGCCGAAGCGGCTCCCGTCGACGCTTCCCAATCATCCTCACGCGGATGCCGCGGCGCGGGAAGTCCCCCCTGTCACCGCTCCCCCATGACAGTTGTCATCTGGGAGCGACCCAGTTCTCGCCCAGTTACGGACAAAGCACCCTCGTCGTGACGACGAGGGTGCTTTGTCCGTGCTTCACCGGGAGAGGGTCACTCCCACTCGATGGTTCCCGGCGGCTTCGACGTGACGTCGAGAACGACGCGGTTGACGCCATCCACTTCGTTCGTGATGCGGTTGGAGATACGGGCGAGCAAGTCGTACGGCAGGCGGGTCCAGTCGGCCGTCATCGCGTCCTCCGAGGAGACCGGGCGCAGCACGATCGGGTGGCCGTATGTGCGGCCGTCGCCCTGGACGCCGACGGAGCGGACGTCCGCGAGCAGCACGACCGGGCACTGCCAGATGACCCCGTCGAGGCCGGCGGCAGTCAGCTCGGCGCGCACGATCGCATCCGCGTGGCGCAGCAGTTCGAGCCGTTCGAAGGTGATCGAACCGACGATGCGGATGCCCAGGCCGGGTCCCGGGAACGGCTGGCGCTGGACGATCTCCGGCGGCAGTCCGAGCTCGGCGCCGATCGCGCGCACCTCGTCCTTGAAGAGGGTGCGGAGCGGTTCGACGAGCTCGAACTTCAGGTCTTCGGGCAGGCCGCCGACGTTGTGGTGGCTCTTGATGTTCGCGGTCCCGCTGCCGCCGCCGGACTCGACGACGTCGGGGTACAGGGTGCCCTGCACGAGGAAACGAATCGGGTCGCCGTCCAGCTCCGCGGCCTCACGGATGAGCTCGGCCTGGGCCTGCTCGAAGGTGCGGATGAATTCTCGGCCGATGATCTTGCGCTTGGTCTCCGGGTCGCTGACACCCTCGAGCGCGGCGAGGAACTGCTCGCGCACGTCGACGGTGACGAGGCGCACGCCGGTGGCCTTGACGTAGTCCTCCTCGACCTGACGGCGTTCGTCCTGGCGGAGCAGGCCGTGGTCGACGAAGACGCAGACGAGCTGGTCGCCGATGGCCTTGTGCACGAGGGCGGCCGCGACGGCGGAGTCGACGCCGCCGGAGAGCCCGCAGATGACCTTGCCGGTGCCGACCTGGGCGCGGATCTTCGCGACCTGTTCCGCGATGACGTTGCCGCTGTTCCAGTCGGCGGGAATCCCGGCGGCACGGTGCAGGAAGTTCTCGAGCACGTCCTGGCCGAATTCGGTGTGCTTGACCTCGGGGTGCCACTGCACGCCGTAGAGGCGGCGCTCGTCGTTCGCGAACGCGGCGACGGGGGTCGAGCCGGTCGAGGCGAGCACTTTGAAGCCGTCGGGGGCGCGGGAGACGGAGTCTCCGTGGCTCATCCACACGGTCTGTTCGTTCGGCTGCCCGGCGAGGAGCACGTTCTCGTCGGTCGCGACCGTCACGGGGGTGGAGCCGTATTCGCTGAGCCCGGTGTGCGCGACCTCGCCGCCGAGGGCGGTCGCCATCACCTGGAAGCCGTAGCAGATGCCGAGCACGGGGATGCCGAGGTCGAAGATGGCGGGGTCGAAGGTCGGGGCGCCTTCGGCGTAGACGCTCGAGGGTCCTCCGCTCAGCACAATCCCGACCGGGTTCTTCGCGGTGACCTCCGCAGCGGTGATCGAGTGCGCGACGATCTCCGAGTAGACGGATGCCTCGCGGACGCGGCGCGCGATCAGCTGGGCGTACTGGGCGCCGAAGTCAACCACGAGCACGGGGCGGTCGATGCCGGACGCCTCCGTCGGGGTCACGACCGCGGTCGAGTCGGCAACTGAAGTCATGAATGGGCCTCCGCACCCTCGGCGTCGGAAAGCGTCCTGGCGGCAAGCCAGGCGCGGACCTCGCGGGCGACGCGGCCCTCGAGGAAGAAGGACAGGGTGGGGATGACTCCGCCGAGGGCGATCAGCAGGAACCGGGGGAACGTCCAGCGCATCAGGCTCCAGAGCCGGAAGTCCGCGAAGAGGTAGAGCACGTAGAACCAGCCGTGCATGATCAGGATCGCGGTGCTCAGGTTGAACGCGGTGACGGTGTCGCGCGGGACGAGCAGCCCGTAGGGGCCGCCGAGCTCGAGCTCGTACTGGAAGCCGAACTTGAGGATGACCTCGGCGCAGAGCAGCAGCAGGAAGACGCCAGTGATGATCGAGGAGGTCTGGTAGAGCTTCAGCGCACCCGGGATGCTGGGGACATCAGCGGGTCTGGGTTCGAGTGGCATGCGCCAATTCTAACCGGCGACGATTGCCGCTTCCTCGCGGAGGTCCTCCTCGCGCTCCCAGGCGTCCCGGACGAGGCGGTACCAGAGGAACACGGCGAAGCCCGCGAAGACGACCCACTCGATGGCGTAGAAGATGTTCAGCCAGTTGAGGGAGGCATCCGTGAGAGGTGCGGGCGAATCGATCTCGGTGAGACCGGATGCCGCGGTCCCGTCGACGATGTAGCCCGGGTAGACCGCGGTGCCGTCGAAGCCGGCCCAGAGGTTGATCAGGGCCGCGGTGGACACGGTCGTCAGGCCGTGCGGGTCGCGCCCGTCTGCGGGGACGACGGGGGCTTCGGTCGGGAGGAACCGGCCGGCCAGGGTGACGACCTGGTTGGCGGGCGCCGCCGCGAGGGCCGCCATCGTCGATCGGGCCGTCGTCTCGTCCGCCGCCCAGCCGCGGGCGACGGCGATGCTCGCGCCCGCGCCGCTCCCCGTGCCTGCCGCACCGACGATGAAGTGGCTCACGACCCAGTAGCCGGAGGTCCCGTCGTTGGAACGGTCGCTGATCAGCTGCTCGTCGCCGGGGACGTAGCTGCCGTCGACGGTGACGAGCTGGCCGGTCGCCGCGTCACGCGGGGCGCCTCCGGGAGTCACGACGTCGACGAGGGGTTTCACGGTTTCCGTGGTCTTCTCGACGACCACGCCGGATGCGACGGCGCGTTCGAGCTGCCAGCGCCCGAGCGCCGCGAAGCCGGCCGCAACGGCGAGGGCGAGCAGGAGCGCGAGAATCCAGCGGGGGCGGAGCATCATGCGGATCATTGGTAGTCACCTGTCCCGGCGTCGGGTGCCGGCTTGTCCCTCTGGGCGCGAGTGCGCGAAAGTCGTTTGGCGTAGTCGGCCATCGGGTCGGCGTCTGCGCCGGTGACGGCGTCTGCGTCTGCGTCTGCGTCTGCGTCTGCGGCGGTGCCGGCGTCTGCGTCTGCGTCTGCGGCCTGGTCGGAATATACGCCGGAATCCAGGTCCGATTCCGGGTCGGCGGAGGAGTGCGAGTCTGCAGGGACGTGCGCGTCGACAGGCACGTGCGCTTGCGTCTCGTCATCGGCCTCCGGGTTCACGCGCGCGCTCGGGCGCGGGGCCGTGTTCGATCGGACTGATGCCGGCAGCGGCGTCGGACCGTCGAGTTCGTCGATGCCGTCGTCCACCACGTGCTTGACGTATTCGCCACGTTCGGCCTGTTCCGCCCGTTCGTCGTGGTCGGCGCGGCGGTCGTGGTCCATGCGCTTCCGCGGTTCCGGCCGTGATGTCGGCAGCGGCTGGTCGCCGAGGTGGGCGGCGGCGCGCTGCGCGTCCTGGTCGCTCAGTGCGCCGGCCGTGGCCGCGTCGACGAGCCGGAACTCCTCGGCGTACATCGGGTCGCGGTCGGGGCGGATACCCGCGCGCTTCCGGCGACGTCCGGGCAGCAGGGCGCCGAGCCTCTCCGAATTCGCGGCGAAGAGCGGACCGAGGATGGCCATGGTGAGCACGTAGAGGCCCGCGAAGGGCTGGAGCAGACCGTTCAGGCCCGCTCCGACCGAGAGGGTCGCGAGGATGAGCGTGAACTCTCCGCGGTTCACCAGGATCGCGGCGGCATTGAGCCCCTCGGAGATTCCCATCGAGTGCAACCGGGCCAGCAGCATCCCCGAGATCAGGTTGAGCACGAAGGTCATCACGACCGCCGCAAGCACGACGAGGATGACCGAACCGAACTCTGCGATGTGCAGCGCGAGGCCGAAGTTGAGGAAGAAGAACGCGGCGAAGATGTCCCGCAACGGGACCGCGACACGTTCGAGCCGGGTGCGGTAGGTGCTCGCGCCGAGGACGACACCGATCAGGAACGCGCCGATCGCATCCGTCACCCCGATGATCTCGCCGATGCCCGCGAAGAGCACGGCCAGCCCGAAGAACAGGATCGTGAAGAGTTCGTCGTCCTTGGTGCGGACCAGACGGGACACGACCCGGCCGCCCCAGCGGGCGAGAGAGAACATGACAACGAGGAAGAGGAACGCGATGCTCAGTTGCAGCACGATCGGCCAGATCTCGGTCTTGCCGCTCAGCACGACCGAGACGATCGACAGGTACACCGCGATGAAGATGTCCCCGACCACGGTCACGCCGAGGATCATCGGTGTTTCCTTGTTGGCGAGGCGGCGCAGCTCGATCAGGAGCTTGGTGATGATCGCGCTCGAGGACGTGCCGGTCATGCCGGCGATGACGAGGGCCTCGCGGGTGCCCCAGCCGACCATCATGCCGAAGGCGAACCCGATGCCCATGTTGATCACGACATAGGAGCCGCCGGACAGCAGCAGCTTCCCCGCGTCGTTGAAGAATTCCTCCTGGTCGAACTCGAGGCCGAGGCTGAACAGGAGCAGGATGAGCCCGAAGACGGCGATGAGCTCGATGTCGGCGGAGTGGAAGTCGATCGGGAACCAGTGGGTGTACGGGCTCGCGAGCAGGCCCACGATCATGTAGATCGGGATCGACGGCAGGCCGATCAGTTTCGCGGCGCGCCCGAGCACATAGGCCACGACCAGCAGGATGCCGAGTGTGATCAGGTCCGTGCCAAGGTTCATTGGTTAGCCCCCGGGGGGCGCGTCGACGGTCTTGGCCTTGAGTTCACCGGTGCGGAAGAACGTGAAGGCCTTGGCGACCTTCTCCGGGGATCCTGCGACGACAAGGGTGTCGCCGGGGAAGACCCGGAAGTCCTGGGCCGGTGCCGGGTTCGCGGATTCGCCGCGCACGACGGCGACGACCGTGAGGCCGGCGATGCCGCGGTCGGCCGGGTTGCCGAGGGTCTGGCCGGCGATGTGGTCCTCGTAGTCGACCGTGAACCAGTCGATGCTGAGACCGGGGATCTGGTCGAGCGCGGTGAGCGACTCGGTGATCTGGGTGCCGCCGAGGAGCTCGGCGAGGGTGTGCGCCTCGTCTTCGTTGAGGCGGAGGGAAACCTTGCTCGCGTCGGGGCCGCCCTCGTCGTCCGCGAAGGTGATGAGGTCGCTGTGCCCGGAGCGGTGGGCGATGACGCCGACCTTGCCGCCGTCATCGGTGATGAAGGTGTGCAGCACACCCACTCCGGGAAGCTTGACCCGCCGAACGTCAACCATGGTTACGACTCCTGAAGATAAAGGGCAAGTGGGCCCTAGTCTATCGAAGCCGCCCGCGACCCAGCCCGGGCGCAGCAACGCGCACGGGCGGATGCCAGTCGCGGGCCGCCGCAAGCATCCGCTCGTGCGCTGCAGCATCGGCCCCACCACTGCGCCGGTTTCGGCGAGCCGCGCCCGAAACGGCGGGCGCGGGTTGCGCAAACCGGCGCGGGCGCGGGACCAAACCGGAGCGGCCTGCCGTAACGGGCGCGAGTGCGAGCGGCGGCGCGGGCGCGAGCGAGCGACGGCGATGGGAGGCTGGCAGGGCTCTCCTCAACCGGGTTTCCGACGGGGAGTTTCCGCACAGTCCCGGATCTCACGGCCCCGCGTTCGGCCTCCAGGTGGAACCTCGGCATATGTCAATCTCAGCAGTGACGCCCCTCTCCCTCCTCGTCGCCATCGCCCGCCGGGACGGGATCATCCTCAGCCGCGATGCGCGGGCCGTTGGCCTGGAGCGAGAGCTGCGCTCCGAGGTTGAGCGTGGCCACCTCGTTCGACTGCGCTGGGGCGCGTACACGCTCGCGGTCGAATGGAGGCTACTCAAGCCGGAAAAGCAGTATCTGCTCCGCGTTCGCGCGCTGGCCGCGATGAGCGAGGCACCGGTCGTCTTCTCGCATCACTCCGCCGCCGCGATCTGGGACTTGCCCGTCGTGGGCCGCTGGCCGGCGGGAATCGAGGTCCTGACGGCTGCGGCCAGCGGCGGCCGGTCGAAACACGGCACGATCCGGCGATTCCAGGACGGACCGGTCTCCATCGTCGAACACGACGGCCTCCTCGTCACTGCCCCGGCCGACACCGCCGTCGCGCTCGCGCGCGTGGTTTCCTTCCCTGCCGCCGTCGCGATCGTCGACAGGGCGATCCACAAACCGCGACACGGCACGGCCTTGGCGACCCGGGAGGAGCTCGAGACCGCCCTCGACGGGCTTCCCCGCCATGCACGCGCGATCGGTCGGTCTGCGGCATTCCGGGCGGTCGATTTCGCCAACCCCGAATCAGGTTCGGCGGGCGAGTCCGTGAGCCGCGCGCTGGTATTCATGTTGGGCTTCGTCGTGCCCGAACTGCAGGTGCGCTTCGACGACGAAGCCGGCTTCATTGCCTTCGTCGACTTCTACTGGCGCACGATCTCGAAGGTCGGCGAGTTCGACGGTTTCGGCAAGTACGTCAAAGAGGAATACACCAAGGGGCGCACGCTGGTGCAAGTCATCATGGACGAAAAGCGCCGCGAAGACCGGGTCCGCGCCTGTGGCCCGACGGTTTCTCGGTGGGATTGGGACTTACTCAAGGACCCCTCCGCATTCGGCCGATTCCTCACCGCCCGGGGTGTTCCGCAGGTGCGCTGACGGCCTGGTCCGACGGCGCGGGCGCGAGCGGGAACGCGGGCCTGAACCTCAAGCCCACGCCGGACGGCCACGGAGACCCGGGCGCGACCCGCATCCTGACGCCACCGCCGCGCCCATTTCCGCAAGCCGCACCCGAAACGGCGGGCGCGGGCTGCCGAAACCGGCGCGGACGCGAACATAGACCGGCGCGGCCCGCCGAAACTGGCGCGAACACGACCGGCGCGGCCCGCCGGAACCGGCGCGGGCGCCGGCATGAACCTCACGCCCACGCCGGGCAGCCACGGAGGACAGGCAGGCCACACATTCGGCACCCGCCGCCGCGCCCGTTTCCGCAAGCCGCACCCGAAACGGCGGGCGCGGCCTGCCGAAACCGGCGCGGGCTCGAACACAACCCTGCGCGGCCTGCCAAGACCGGCGCGGGCGCGCGGGGGCGCGCAGGACACGGGCGGATGCCAGGCGCACGTCGTGCGCCCGGCATCCGCCCGGGAGTGGTGCTGCGTGTCAGGTCGTGACGGAGTCGCCCATCGCCGACCGCTCGGTCAGGACGATGTCGGGTGCCTCGAGGCGCACCCGGTCGGCGGACTCGTCGTCGGGTTCGAGCTGCGAGGCCCGTTCGGCGGCGACGCGCTTGAGGTAGACGGCGACCTCGCGTTCCTCGTGCTCGGCGTCCCAGCCGAGCACGCCGGCCATCAGCCGGGCCGCGACGGGAGCGGCGGACACACCACGGTCCCACGCCTCGATCGAGATGCGGGTGCGGCGCGCGAGCACGTCGTCCAGGTGCAGGGCCCCCAGGTGACCGGCCGCGTACACGACCTCGGCCTGGATGTAGTCGTCGGCTCCCGGAAGCGGTTCGATCAGCTCCGGGCGCTCACGGATGAGGTCGAGCAGCTCGTCGGTGAGGGTGCCGTACCGGTTGAGCAGGTGCTCGACCCGCACGGTGTGCAACCCGAAGGCGGTGGCGATCCGGGTGCGCTTGTTCCACGCGGCCTTGTACCCCTCCGCACCGAGCAGGGGGATCTCGTGCGTCGTCGACGGGGCGATCTTCCCGTCGAGGGCGTCGATGGCCGCGTCGATGGCATCTTTCGCCATGATCCGGTAGGTGGTCCATTTGCCGCCGGCGATCACGACGAGACCGGGAACGGAGTGCCCGACCAGGTGCTCGCGGGACAGTTTCGACGTCTGTTCCGATTCCCCGGCGAGGAGCGGCCGGAGGCCAGCGTAGACGCCCTCGACGTCCTCGCGGGTCAGTGGAACCCGCAGTACCGAATTGACGTGCTCGAGCAGGTAGTCGATGTCTGCGGCCGTCGCGGCGGGGTGCGCCTTGTCGAGGTGCCAGTCGGTGTCCGTGGTGCCGATGAGCCAGTGCCTGCCCCACGGGATCACGAAGAGCACGCTCTTCTCGGTGCGCAGCAGCAGCCCCATCGCCGACTGGAACCGGTCGCGCGGCACGACGAGGTGGATGCCCTTGCTCGCCCGCACCTTGAAGGTGCCGCGCTCGCCGACCATCCGCTGGGTGTCATCGGTCCAGACGCCGGTCGCGTTGACGACCTGCCTGGCTCGCACCTCGAAACGTTCGTCGGTCTCGAGGTCGTGTGCCTTCACCCCGACGACCCGCTCGCCGACCTTGATGAAGCCCTCGACCCGCACCCGGCTCGCCGCGTGGGCTCCGTAGAACGACGCGGTACGCACGAGGGACGCCGTATAGAGGGCGTCGTCGACCTGAGCGTCGTAGTAGGTGATGCCGCCGACCGTGGCTTCGGCGTCGAGGCTCGGGATCATGCCCATCACCTGGCGCTTGGAGAGGTGCCGGTGGTGCGGAACGCCGGGCGGCCGACCGCCGGTGTAGGAGAAGATGTCGTAGAGCAACATGCCAGCGCCCACGTAGAAGCGCTCGGTGACGCGCTTCTTCAGCGGGTACAGGAAGCGCACCGGTTTGACCAGGTGCGGGGCGATCCGCTGCAGCAGCAGCCCCCGCTCGGTGAGCGCCTCCCGCACGAGGCGGAAGTCAAGCTGCTCGAGGTAGCGGATGCCGCCGTGCACGAGCTTGGACGAGCGGCTCGACGTGCCGCTGGCCCAGTCCCGTGCCTCGAGGATGCCGACGCTCAGTCCGCGGGTGACCGCATCGAGGGCGCTTCCCGCGCCGACGATCCCGCCGCCGACGACGAGGATGTCGACCTCCTTGGATTTCAGCCGCTCAATGGCCGCGGCGCGTTCCGCCGGTCCCAGCTTGTTCGACCGCGTGACCGAATTCCCTGTTGCCATGTGCGTACTCCCATCGAGGTGGTGGTGCGTACCTCGACGCTAGTTCGTTCGGTACGGCGCGACAACCACCTCGACGCGCTGGAATTCCTTCAATGTCGAATACCCGGTGGTCGCCATCGACCGACGCAGGGCGCCGACGAGGTTGGCGGTGCCGTCCGCGATGGGCGTCGGGCCGTACAGGATGGTCTCGAGCGGGGCGACGGTGCCGACCTCGACACGCTTGCCGCGGGGCAGCTGCGGGTGGTGCACCTCGGCGCCCCAGTGGAATCCGCCGCCGGGGGCATCCGTCGCCCGTGCCAGCGTGGTGCCGAGCATGACGGCGTCTGCGCCGCAGGCGAGCGCCTTGACGATGTCGCCGGAGGTGCTCAGGCCACCGTCGGCGATGACGTGCACGTAGCGTCCGCCGGATTCGTCGAGGTAGTCGCGGCGAGCGCCGGCGACGTCGGCGACGGCCGTTGCCATCGGGGCGTGGATGCCGAGCGAGGCCCGCGTGGTCGAAGCCGCGCCGCCGCCGAAGCCGACGAGCACGCCGGCAGCGCCGGTGCGCATCAGGTGCAGCGCCGCCGTGTACGTGGCCGCGCCGCCGACGATGACGGGGACGTCGAGCTCGTAGATGAACTTCTTGAGGTTGAGCGGCTCCTGGTTGAGCGAGACGTGCTCGGCGGACACGGTGGTGCCGCGGATGACGAAGAGGTCGACGCCGGCGGCGACGACGGTTTCGTAGAGTTCCTGGGTGCGCTGCGGGGAGAGCGCCCCGGCGACGGTGACACCGGCCGCACGGATCTGGGCGAGCCGCGCGGTGACGAGTTCGGGCTTGATCGGTTCGGAGTACATCTCCTGCATGCGGGCCGTCGCACGGTCGGCCGGCAGCTCGCGGATCTCGGCGAGGAGCGGTTCCGGGTCGTCGTAACGGGTCCAGAGGCCCTCGAGGTCGAGAACGCCGATGCCGCCGAGCTGGCCCATCATGATCGCCGTCGTCGGGGAGACCACGGAGTCCATCGGAGCCGCGAGGAACGGGATCGCGAATTCATACGCGTCGATCGTCCAGCTGACATTGACGTCTTCGGGGTCGCGGGTGCGCCGGCTGGGCACGACCGCGATGTCATCAAAGGCGTACGCGCGGCGAGCGCGCTTGGAGCGGCCGATCTCGATTTCCATACCCCCAGCTTAGGCGCAGCCCGTAACCGGAGGGTGTGAACCGCTAGGCTGGCGCAAATCCTGCAGAAGAGACCCGCAACCCTGCCCGATGCACCAGGAGCACCCGCTGTCGTCCGACGCCCCCACCGAGTCCGCGAAACCCCGCCTCAACCTGATGTTCAGCAATCTCGAGCTCGTGATCGCGGTGCTCCTCGGCCTCGTCTCGATTGCCACGGCGTACGCATCGTTCCAGGCGGCCCTCTACGACAGCCAGATGGCCGGTTCGTACACCAAGGGATCGACCCAGTCGACCGAGGCGGAGTCCCTCTACCTCGAGGCCAATCAGCAGTTCCTCGAGGACACCCAGGTCTGGAACCGTCTCGCCGAGCTCGACATCGAGAAGGACAGCACGGATGCCGCGATCGCCGCGGACGCGACAGGCAAGTACGACACGCTCACCTTCCAGGCGGTGTCGACGGACTTCGCCGCGGCCATCGCCCGGGCCGACGCCGAGAACACGGCAGACGCCACGGTGTACCACAGCCCGCTCGACGACAAGGAATACCAGAGCACCCTGTTCGGCAGCTACGCGGAGACGCAGGCGAAGTCGGTCGCGACGATCAGCCAGGGTGACGTGTACAACAGCTTCAGCGACCGGCTCACCCTGAACACCGTGCTGATGTCCATCTCGCTCTTCCTGCTCGGCATCGCCGCCCTCGTGCGACAGTTCAGGGTGCAGCTCGTCCTGATGTCGACCGGTGTGGTGATCTTCGTCGTGGCGGCCGCGCTGACCGCAATGATTCCCTACGTCGGCCTGTAGCGGGCGCGCTGTGCGAGCGGCACGAACAGCGCGCAGGACCCTTGCGGCGCTGGCCGCACTGGCCCTGGTCATCAGCCTGGCCGCATGCACGACCGGGAACACCCCCACCGAGAACGGGGGTGACGGGCCTGCCGCCGGCAGCTGGACAGTGCTCACGTATTCCATCGCCGACACCGACCTCGAGCCGTTCATGATGGCCGATCTCGGCGAAATGGGCGAGGTCGGCTCGCACGGCGGCCTCAATCTCGTCGCCCTCGTCGACCGTTCGGCGGACTACAGCGCAGAACCCGTGCTCGGCCAGCCCGACTGGACCGGCGGAAAGCTCCTGCACATCCTGCCCGGCGGCTCCGAGGTGATGGACGACCTCGGCCCCGTGGACACCGGCGACCCCGCCGTGCTTTCCGACTTCATCGCCCGCGGCATCAGGGCGTACCCCGCCGAGCACTACGCCGTGATCATCTCCGATCACGGCGCATCCTGGCCGGGCGTCGGTGGTGACGAGTCGGCCGGCGGCGATTCGCTGAGCCTCGCCGAACTGAACGACGCCATCGGCAGTGGACTGAGCGCGGCCGGTGTGGCGAAGCTCGACCTGCTTGGCTTCGACGCCTGCCTGATGGCGACCTACGAGGTCGCAAGCACCCTGGCCCCGCGCGCGGACCGCCTCCTCGCCTCCCAGGAGCTCGAGCCCGGTCACGGCTGGAACTACACGGCCCTCGAGACGGCCGCCGACGGCGCCACCACCGACGAGCTCGGCTCCGCCCTGATCAACGGGTTCAAGGCCCAGGCCGAAACCGAGGGGGACGCGGCCGAGATCACGCTGTCCCTCATCGACCTCGGCAAGCTGCCCGCGGTGGATGCCGCCCTCGCCGCCTTCAGCAGCAGCCTGGTCGGACGCGGGGCCGGTCTCGCTCCCGTCGTGGGCCGGACTCTCGCGAGCACCCTCGGCTTCGGGCGCAGCCCCGATCCGGCCGAGGACTCGTTCATGACCGACCTCGGCATCCTCGCCGGCGAGATCGGACAGGGCGACACCGCGGAAGCCGACGCGGCCGAGACACTCGTGCGGGCGATCAGCGCCGCGGTGGTCGACAAGGTCGACGGCCAGTCCACCGCGGGTGCCACCGGGCTGTCGATCTATTTCCCGCCCCGGAAGGCCTATTTCGCGGACGGCTACCGCGCACTCGGTACCGCGGGTGGCTGGCTCGACTTCCTGACCTCCTATTACACGGCGGGCGACGCGATCCCGGGCGACGAGAAGGCCCGGTTCACCGGGGGTGACGCCGAGGTCTCCTTCGACGCGGAGGGCCTGAGCATCAGCGCCACGCTCGACCCGGCCGGGCTCGGGAACGCGGCGAGCGCATCCATTCGCTACGGCCTCATCGAGGCAGACGGCTCGGTCACCTACCTCGGCGAGCGGCCGGCGACGGTGGACGAGGGCGGGACGGGACGGGTGCGGGGCAGCTACGACCTCACCCAGCTCACCCTCGGCGACGGCACCGACACGACGCCCGCATACGCGCAGCGCGGCGACGACGCGGGCACGGCCACGCCTGCGTCCGACTCGGGGTCCGGCTCCGTCACGATCGACGTGCCGATGGCGTATTACTCGCCCGGTGATGTCGCAGGAGAGACCTACCAGGACGTGCTCCTGAGCCTCACCCTCGATCGCGCGAGCGGGAACATCCTCAACGAGACCTACTTCGCGTACGACGACAAGCTCGGCAGTTACGGCGAGCTCACCGCGGACCCCGCCGGCATCATCGTTCCCGAGCGTCTCAACGTGCAGGGCGACGGCAGCGAGAGCTGGGTCGGCACGAGCGACTACGGCCTCTACGCCGACCTCCCGGCCCTGCACTACGCCTTCGCGAGGCTCCCGTCCGGCAGCCGGTTGCGGGTCGACCTGACGGTGACCGACTTCGGAGGCAACAGCGCGACCGCGAGCGGCACCGCCACCGTCCCCTGACCCACGCGCCCCGCGTGCCCCGCGCGCCCCGCGTGCCCGCGCTAACTGCCTACCCCCGCTTTCGTGAGGTGTCGCAGATCGACGTTCGCGACGCCCGCGAACCTCGATGTGCGACACCTCAGCGGGGGCATCACCGGGTGCGGCGGCGGCACAGGAGGTGCAAGCTGCTGGCATGGAGATCTTCGCCGAACCGCTGTCCCTGCTGCGCCAACGCACGAGCCTCAAATGGCGCGCATTCCCCGACGACGTGCTGCCGTTCTTCGTCGCCGAGCTCGACTACCCGCTCGCAGAGCCGATCAGGGATGCCCTGCTCGAGGCCGTGCGCCGCAGCGACACCGGCTACGCCGCATCCGCCGACCCGCTCGCCGAGGCGTTCGCCGCCTTCGCCGCCCGGCGCTGGGACTGGCCGGTCGACCCCGGGCAGGTGGTCGCGACGAACGAGGTCGGCTCGGCCGTCGTCGAGGTGCTGCGGATGATCCTCGAGCCGGGCGACGAGGTCGTGATCACTCCCCCGGTCTACCCGCCGTTCTTCGACCTCGTGCCCGAGGCCGGCGGCCGGGTCGTCGACGTGCCGCTCCTGCACGGCCAGACCGGCTGGACGCTCGACCTCGACGGCCTCGAAGCCGCGCTCCGGCGGGGCGCCCGCGCCGTGCTGCTCTGCAATCCAC
Source organism: Cryobacterium sp. 10I5 (assembly GCF_035019865.1). Taxonomy (NCBI): domain Bacteria; kingdom Bacillati; phylum Actinomycetota; class Actinomycetes; order Micrococcales; family Microbacteriaceae; genus Cryobacterium; species Cryobacterium sp. 10I5. Next base: position 6,800 of record NZ_JASJVI010000019.1, on the reverse strand, counting down.
AGAACCCGATCGGCCACCCACACGGCATCGAAGACCTCACCGCCCTCGCCGAGCTTGCGGACCGGTACGGGGCCTTCGTGGTCAGCGACGAGGTGAGCGCCCCGCTCGCCTACAGCACCGAGAGTTTCACGCCGTATCTCACGGTGTCCCCCGCCGCAGCCCAGCACGGCGTCTGCGTGACGAGCGCGAGCACGGCGTGGAACCTCGCCGGGCTCACCTGCGCGCTCATCGTCACGGCGTCAGAGCGGATGCGCCTGCTCACCTCCGCCCTGCCGCCCGGGATCCGCGAGCGCACCGGCCACCTGGGGCTGCTCGCGAGCGCCGCGGCCTTCCGCGACGGCGGACCGTGGCTCGACGACGCGCTCACGGCGCTCGAGGCGAACCGGGGGCTGCTGGCCGAGCTGCTCCACGCGCACCTGGGCGGTGTCGGGTACGAACAGCCGGATGCGGGCTACCTGGCCTGGCTGGACCTGCGCTCCCTCGGCTGGGGTGACGACCCGGCGGCGGTCGCCCTCGAGCGCGCAAAAGTCGCCCTCATGCCCGGGCTGCTCTTCGGCACCCCGGGCGCCGGTTTCGCGCGACTCAACTTCGGCTGCTCACCCGAGGTGCTCAGCGAGGCCGTCTCGCGAATCGCCGCTGCGACCTGAGCCGCACCGGTTCAGCGGCGGTAGTTGGGGGCCTCGACCACGATCTGCACGTCGTGCGGGTGCGACTCCTTGAGCCCTGCGGAGGTGATCCGCACGAACTTGCCCTTCTGCTTGAGTTCGTCGATCGTGCGCGCGCCGACGTAGAACATCGACTGGCGGAGGCCGCCGATGAGCTGGTACGCGACGGCGGACACCGGGCCGCGGTACGGGACCTGGCCTTCGATGCCCTCGGGGATGAGCTTGTCGTCGGAGGGGACGTCCGACTGGAAATAGCGGTCCTTGGAATAGGAGGTCTTGGTGCCGCGGGTCTGCAGCGCGCCGAGTGAGCCCATGCCGCGGTAGGTCTTGAACTGCTTGCCGTTGACGAAGACGAGCTCGCCCGGGCTCTCGTCACAGCCGGCGAGGAGCGAGCCGAGCATGACCGTGTCCGCGCCGGCGACGAGCGCCTTGGCGATGTCGCCGGAGTACTGCAGGCCGCCGTCGGCGATGACCGGGATCCCGGTCTCGCGCGCGGCGAGGGAGGCCTGGTAGACGGCCGTGATCTGCGGAACTCCGACACCGGCGACGATGCGGGTCGTGCAGATGGAGCCTGGCCCGACACCGACCTTGATCGCGTCCGCGCCGGCGTCGATGAGCGCCTGCGCCCCGCTCCGGGTCGCGACGTTTCCACCGATGACGTCGACGGCAGCGAAGGCCGGGTCGGTCTTGAGGCGGCGGATGATCTCGAGCACGCCGGCGCTGTCGCCGTTGGCGGTGTCGACGACGAGCACGTCGACGCCCGCGTCGAGCAGCGCGGTAGCGCGCTGCCAGGCGTCGCCGAAGAAGCCGATGGCCGCTCCGACCCGCAGCCGGCCGGCGTCGTCCTTCGTCGCGTGCGGGTATTCCTCGCTCTTGTCGAAGTCCTTGACGGTGATCAGACCCGTGAGCTTCCCGGCGTCGTCGACGAGGGGAAGCTTCTCGATCTTGTGGGTCGCGAAAATGGCCACCGCATCCATCGGGGCCATGCCGACCTTGCCGGTGATGAGCGGCATCCGCGTCATCACCTCGCGCACCCGCATGGTGTGCTTCTGGGTGGCCGTGACGAAGCGCATGTCGCGGTTCGTGATGATGCCGACGAGCACGCCGTCTGCGTCGACGACGGGGAGTCCGCTGATCCGGAACTGCCTGCAGAGGGCGTCGACGTCCGCGACGGTGGCCTCGGGCGAAGTTGTTACCGGATTGGTAATCATCCCGGATTCGCTGCGTTTGACGAGATCGACCTGTTCGGCCTGGTCCGCGATCGAGAGGTTGCGGTGCAGGACACCGAGCCCTCCTTCGCGGGCCATGGCGATGGCCATCCTGGTCTCGGTGACCGTATCCATGGCGCTCGAAAGCAGCGGCGTCGCGACGCTGATTCTGCGGGTCAACCGCGACATTGTCACTGCTTCACTGGGAATGACGTCGGTGTGGCCCGGCAGGAGCAGGACGTCGTCGTAGGTGAGCCCGGTGAAACCGAACGGATCTGGCTGATCCATGAAACCCCTTTTTGCTGGTGCACAGTAATTACAGAAAAGTCCGGGAATTCATCGAAACGACCGGTTCATCAATGTTAAGCGACTTCTCCGCGTGCGCATTCCTTGACGAAGGAATCGATTCCGAGGACCACTCCGAAACATTTGCGACATAATCGGGACGTACTGTCAACGAAGAAGTTGGCAGGGGCCGGTTCACCCGAGTTTTTTCCCCTCGACCGCCCCTAGGCCCCGCCCGTTCACGGAGGTTACGTTTTGACACCACTCACGCAGCGAACCCGCACGGCAGGCCTCCTGTCGTCCCGGCGGATGCTCGCCGGTCTCCTGCTCATCGGAGTCGCCAGTCTGGGCCTGATGGGCCTCGGCGCGACGAGCGCATCAGCCGCGACGGCCACGCCGACGACGGCGTGTGTGGCCAATGCCACCACGGGTTGCATCCAGGGCACGATCAAGCAGGGCAACGGCGACCCCGCGGTCGGCGTCAAGCTCACGGTCACGACCGGTGGCACGACCGAGAACCTCGTGACGGATGCCGCGGGCAAGTGGGGCGTGGCGATCACGGTCACCGGTCCCTCCACCGTCACCCTCGACACCACGAGCCTGCCGAGCGGGAACACGCTCGACCCGAGCATCGCCAACCCGGCAACCGTCAACGGCGGCCTGGGCCGCAACGCCGGTACCATCTTCAAACTGGTCAGCGCGGACAGCACCGGCCTCTCGACCGCTGCCCCGTCGCCCGGTGACTCCACCACGACCGGCTCCGTCACGTGGGAGCGCTTCCTCCAGCAGGCCGCGTCGGGCATCCGCCTCGGGTTGCTGCTCGCCCTCGCCTCCGTCGGCCTCTCGCTGATCTACGGGACGACCGGGCTGAGCAACTTCGCCCACGGCGAGCAGGTCACCCTCGGTGGACTGCTGGCGTTCGTGCTCGCCAACCAGCTCGGCCTCAACCTCTTCCTTGCGGCCTTCCTCACCGTCGTCGTCTGCGCGGCGACCGGGTACTTCCAGGACGCGCTGATCTGGAAGCCGCTGCGCAAGCGCGGCCTGCCGAACACCCAGCTGATGATCGTGACCATCGGGCTCTCGATCGCGCTGCAGTATGCGTTCCAGTTCTTCATCGGGGCCAAGACGGTCCGCATCGACAAGGCGAACCCGGTCACCGTGGAAATCGGCCCGATCACCCTCTCGGTGCAGTCGCTCTGGGCGATGGGGATCGCCGTCGCGGTCATCATCCTCGTCGGCCTCTTCCTGCTCCGCTCCCGCATCGGCCGGGCCACCCGCGCCGTTTCGGACAACCCCTCGCTTGCCGCGGCCTCCGGGATCGACGTCGACGCCATCATCCGCCTGGTCTGGACGGCATCTGCCGGTCTCGCCGGACTCGCCGGAGTGATGCTCGGCCTCGTGCTCAACGGCGTGAACTGGCAGACCGGCCTGCAGCTGCTGCTGCTGATGTTCGCCGCGGTCACACTCGGCGGCCTCGGCACCGCGTTCGGCGCCCTCGCCGGCGCGATGATCATCGGCATGGTCGTCGAGCTCACGAACCTCGTGCTGCCCGGCGACTTCAAGTACGCCACGGCACTGCTCATTCTCATCCTCGTCCTGCTCGTCAGGCCACAAGGCATTTTCGGGCGCCGAGAGCGCATCGGTTAGGAAGGACAAGACCGTGAATGAATTTCTGACGACCCTGACGGCGATCGCCGCCTCCGCCTTCTCGCCATCGACGGCGGCACTCGCCATCGCCGCCATCGGGCTCAACATCCACTTCGGCTACACCGGCCTGCTCAACATGGGCCAGGCCGGGTTCATGCTCGTCGGCGCATACGCCTTCGCCATCTCCATCGTCGCCGGGATCCCGCTGTTCCCCGCCGTGCTGATCGCGCTCGTCGCCGCTGCGGTGTTCGCGCTCATCCTCGGTGTCCCGACGCTGAAGCTGCGCGGTGACTACCTCGCGATAGTCACGATCTCGGCCGCCGAGATCGTGCGGATGATCGGGCGCTCGTCGCTCCTGACCGACATCACCGGCGGGTCCAACGGCCTCACGGGCCAGAGCTACCGCGGCCCGTTCACCGACCTGTCCTTCCTGGGCGACGGCCAGACCACCCTCGGCCCGTTCACCTATGACAACACCGGGTCGAACGGCTGGTGGATCCGCCTGGTGGCCTGGTCCATCGTCGGAATCCTCTGCCTCTTCGTCTTCCTGCTCATGCGCAGCCCGTGGGGTCGCGTGCTCCGCGGCATCCGCGAAGACGAGGATGCGATCCGCAGCCTGGGCAAGAACGTCTACAGCTACAAGATGCAGGCGCTCATCCTCGGTGGCACCATCGGCGCGCTCGGCGGCATCATCTACGTGCTGCCGGCATCCGTCCAGGCGGACAGCATGGGACGCTCGATGACGTTCTTCGTGTGGACCGCACTGCTGCTCGGCGGCGCCGCGACCGTGTTCGGTCCCGTGCTCGGCTCGATCATCTTCTTCGCCCTGCGGCTGTTCGTGCAGGGCATCGCCGGCCAGTTCGTGCCGGACAGCATCATGAACGGCCAGCAGGCCGAACAGTTCTCCTGGATCCTGATCGGAGTGGTGCTCATGCTCGTGGTCATCTTCAGACCCCAGGGTGTACTCGGTAACAAGAAGGAGCTGAGCTTCAATGTCAACTGACCTCGGACTCGCCGCCGCCCCGACCGCGGCCGCCGCCGCCGCCACCGCGAGCGTCGCCACCGTAGCGACCGTTCCCGGCGTCCCCAAGCCGGACCCGATCCTCGTCGTCGACAACATCGTTCGCCAGTTCGGCGGCATGACCGCCGTCAACGTGCCGCACCTTGAGGTGCAGCGGGGAATCATCACGGCCCTGATCGGCCCGAACGGCGCCGGCAAGACCACGTTCTTCAACCTGATCACGGGCTTCGACAAGCCGAGCTCCGCTCCGCGCCTCGTGGGCGGCCCCAAGGCCGAACACGCTTCCCGTGCGGTGTTCAACGGACGTTCGGTCAACAACATGGGTGCGGCGAAGGTCGCCCAGCGCGGCATGGTGCGCACCTTCCAGCTGACCAAGGCACTGAGCAGGCTCACGGTGCTCGAGAACATGCTCCTCGGCGCAAAGGACCAGCCGGGCGAGAATCTCTTCGCCGCGGTGATCAAGCCGCTCTGGGCGGCGCGCGAACGGGAGATCACGGCGCAAGCCGAGGACCTCCTGCAACGCTTCAAGCTGCTCGAGAAGAAGAACGACATGGCCGGCAGCCTCTCCGGCGGCCAGAAGAAGCTCCTCGAAATGGCGCGGGCGCTCATGAGCGAACCGACCATGATCATGCTCGATGAGCCGATGGCCGGGGTCAACCCCGCACTCACCCAGTCGTTGCTCGGCCACATCAAGTCGCTCCGCGACGAGGGCATGACCGTTCTGTTCGTCGAGCACGACATGCACATGGTGCGACACATCTCCGACTGGGTCGTCGTCATGGCCGAGGGCAAGGTCGTTGCGGAGGGCCCGTCGGCCACCGTGATGGACGACCAGGCCGTGATCGACGCCTACCTCGGCGCCCACCACGACACCGACCTCGGCGACGACGCGCTCCTCACGGACGAAGTCGCGGAGGAACTGGCCAAAGAGGTCGAACTCGAAAACCGCACGGAAGGCGACGCGTAGTCATGGTTGTACCCACAGGCTCCCCCGCTCCGGTCCTGCAGGCGACGGATCTCGTCGCCGGTTACGTTCCCGGGGTCAACATCCTCAACGGCTGCAACCTGGATGTCTACCCCGGTGAGCTCATCGGAATCATCGGCCCGAACGGCGCGGGCAAGTCCACGCTGCTCAAGGCGCTGTTCGGACTGGTGTCCGTCCGCAGCGGCAGCGTCACGCTCAAGGGCGAAGACATCACCGGTTTCAAGGCGAACCGCCTGGTGCAGGCCGGCGTCGGCTTCGTCCCCCAGAACAACAACGTGTTCCCCTCACTCACGATCGAGGAGAACCTGCAGATGGGTCTGTACCTGCGGCCCAAGCTGCTCGTCGAACGACTCGACGCGATCTTCGACCTGTTCCCCGCCCTTGCCGACCGCCGCAACCAGCGTGCCGGTTCGCTGTCCGGCGGCGAACGCCAGTCGGTCGCGATGGCTCGTGCGCTCATGATGGACCCGTCCGTACTGCTCCTCGACGAGCCGTCCGCCGGCCTGTCCCCGGTGCGTCAGGACGAGACCTTCATCCGCACCCGCCGGATCAACAAGACCGGCGTCACGATCGTGATGGTCGAGCAGAACGCCCGCCGCTGCCTGCAGATCTGCGACCGCGGCTACGTGCTCGACCAGGGCCGCAACGCGTACACGGGAACCGGGCGCGAGCTGGCCGACGACCCGAAGGTCATCGAGCTCTACCTCGGCACCCTCGCTAAGGACGTTGACGCGGAAAAGGACGAAAAGCCCGTCAGCATCGCCTGACCCGCCGGGTCGCTGACCCGCCCGCACTGCCGAGAGGCCCGTGCCAGCCCCCTGGGGCCGGTACGGGCCTTTTCACGTCCCCCGCGACATCCGCGGGCCTCGTCCGTCTGCTCAGCCCGCTCCCGCAACGACGGCTGCCGAAACCGGCGCGGGCGCGGGTGGCAACCTCGCTGAGGTGTCGCAGATCGAGGTTCACGGGGGCGGCGAACGTCGATCTGCGAC
>NZ_JASJVI010000018.1:0-47662 GCF_035019865.1 Cryobacterium sp. 10I5 | reverse complement strand
CCCCCGCCGAGACCCCCGGCCTCAGCCCCGCTACGGCGAACTGGCCCCGGAAGGCTGGAACTGGGACCCAGGCACCACGGCGTCTCCATCGTCCGCGGCCGACCAGGCCCAGCTCGCCTCCTCAGCGCTGGGGTCCCGAAGCGACCCGACCAAGCCCACGGTGCCGACCTGGGACCGACGGGTCACCCTCGGCCTCCTCGCGCTCGGCCTCGCCACAACCTTCATGTCGATCGGGGTGCTCAATGCACTTCCCGACGCGATCCAGATGCTCTACACCCAGTCCCACCTCGGCACCTACGTGCCGGACTCCTCGGTGGCCGGGCTCGTCACGGCGGGCGGCATCACCGAAGCGATCGTCTGGCTGCTCACCGCGGCCGCGTCGATCCTGCTCATCTCCCGCGGCAAGCGGGCGTTCTACATCCCGGTGATCGGCGCCGTGATTGCGTTCGTGGTGATCTTCGCCTTCATGATGGTGGTCGTGACGACCGACCCGACGTTGATCAACTTCTACAGCCAGCCGTAGGCATCCGCCCGGAGCGCCGGAAAGGCACCCCACGGGCGTCGGCACTACTCGACGCGGGTCACGCGCCCGCCGAGGGCCCGTGCGTCGTTGTTGCCCGCGAGGTCCTTCCGCAGTTCCTTCGGCAGCGAGAACAGCAGGTCCTCCTCCGCGGTCTTCACTTCCTGCACGTCACCGAAGCCGGCGCCGGCCAGGTCGCGCAAGAGCTCGGTCACGAGCTCCTCGGGCACGGATGCCCCGCTCGTCACTCCGACGGTCGCGACGCCGTCGAGCCACTCCTGCTTGACCTCGCTCGCGAAGTCAACCCGGTAGGCGGCGCGGGCACCGTATTCGAGGGCGACTTCGACGAGGCGCACCGAATTGGACGAGTTCGCCGAACCGACCACGAGCACGAGGTCGGAGGCCTCGGCGATTTTCTTGATCGCCACCTGACGGTTCTGGGTGGCGTAGCAGATGTCGTCGCTCGGCGGATCCTGAAGCAGCGGGAACCGGGCGCGGAGCCGTTTCACGGTCTCCATGGTCTCGTCGACGCTGAGCGTCGTCTGCGACAACCAGACGACCTTCTCCGGGTTGCGCACGACGATCGTGTCGGCCTCGTCGGGGCTGCCCACGAGGGTCGTGTGCTCGGGGGCCTCCCCCGCGGTGCCCTCGACCTCTTCATGTCCCTCGTGGCCGATCAACAGGATTTCGAAATCGTCGCGCGCGAAGCGCACGGCCTCGCGGTGCACCTTGGTGACGAGCGGGCAGGTCGCGTCGATGGCGCGCAGCCCGCGCGCAGCGGCCGCGTTGACGACGGCCGGAGACACTCCGTGGGCGCTGAAGACGAGGTGCGAGCCGCGGGGTACTTCGTCGACCTCGTCGACGAAGATGGCGCCCTGCTTCTCGAGTTCGGAGACGACATGCACGTTGTGCACGATCTGCTTCCGCACGTAGACGGGCGCTCCGTAGAGCTCGAGCGCCTTCTCGACGGCGACGACGGCCCGGTCGACGCCCGCGCAGTAGCCGCGCGGGGCCGCGAGCAGCACCCGTTTCGGCCCATCCACCGGGGTATCCTTGAGGACGTTGCGTGCCCGGGGAATCCGGGGCATGCCGAGGCCGATAACGCTTGAATCCGAGCTGATAGTCACCGGCTCATTCTATGGGTGCATGACTGGACAGGCCGTGGGAGGAACGATTCATGACCGATGCACCACCCACCCTCGAGGCCCCGTGGCCCGTCGCCCTGCTCGCGAACAAGATCCGCGGGTATATCGAACGGCTCGGAACCGCCTGGGTCGAGGGCGAAATCACCCAGTGGGGTGTCAGCGGCGGCAACGTCTACGGAAAGCTCAAAGACCTCGGTGAAGACGCCACCGTCGGCTTCACCGTGTGGTCCTCGGTCAAGGCCCGGCTCAGCGACGAGTTCAAGCAGGGTGACCGGGTCATCGCGCTCGTCAAACCGAACTACTGGGTCAAGGGCGGCACACTCACCATGCAGGTCTTCGACCTGCGCCACGTCGGCCTCGGCGACATGCTCGAACGCCTGGAGCGTCTCCGCAAGCAGCTCGCCGCCGAAGGCCTCTTCGCGGCCTCCCGCAAGCAGCCGCTCCCCTTCCTCCCGCACTGCATCGGCCTGGTCACCGGCAAGGACTCCGACGCCGAGAAGGACGTCATCCGCAATGCCCAGCTACGCTGGCCCGCTGTGGACTTCCACATCGCATACGCGGCCATGCAGGGCGACCGCTCGGTGACCGAGGTCGTCGCCGCGATCGAGCGCCTCGACGCCGACCCCGACGTCGACGTCATCATCGTCGCCCGCGGCGGCGGCGACTTCCAGAACCTGCTCGGCTTCAGCGACGAACGGGTGATCCGCGCTGCGGCGGCCTGCCGCACCCCCCTGGTCAGCGCCATCGGCCACGAGGCCGACCGGCCCCTGCTCGACGACGTCGCCGACCTCCGGGCCTCCACCCCGACGGATGCCGCCAAGCGCGTCGTCCCCGATGTCTCGGACGAACTCAACCGCGTCCAGCAGGCCAGGGCCCGGTTGAGCACCCGTCTGACCGGAATCCTCGCGGCCGAGGTCGACCGGATCGGCCAGCTCCGGTCGCGGCCCGTGCTCAGCAGCACGGCCTGGATCGTCGATTCCCGCGCAGAGGACCTCACCCGGTACGTCGCCCGAGGGACCGAGCTTGTGGAACGTGTCGTCGAGGCATCCGCAAGCGTCATCGTCGAGCTCCGATCGAGGCTGCGCACGCTCTCCCCTCAGGGCACCCTCGACCGCGGTTACGCGATCGTGCAGGTGCCGGACGGCCACGTGCTGCGCGCCGCCGACGACGCTCCGGACGGTACCCGGCTCAGGATCACGCTCGGCACCGGAACCCTCGCGGCCACAGCAGGGCCGACCGCTGGACCGACCGCAGAGCGGGCCGTCGACCCGACCGCAGACCCGGCCCCTGGGCCGAAAACGACAGGCAGGAATCAATAGAATGGACGCCATGACCGCTCCCGCCGACATCGCCACCCTGAGCTACGAGCAGGCCAGGGACGAACTCGTCCGGGTCGTGAGCGCCCTCGAGCAGGGCTCCTCGACCCTTGAAGAGTCCCTCGCCCTCTGGGAACGCGGCGAGGAACTCGCGCGGCGCTGCGAGGAATGGCTGATCGGAGCCAAGGCCCGCCTCGACGCCGCCCGCGCGCGCCAGCTGGACTCCTCCGCCCCCGCGACCGGCCCCAGCGGCGAATGACCGCGCAGAAGCGACCGCCCCGGGTCGTCGCCGAGCTCGGCCGGCCCGAGACCGCCCAGGAGACAGCCGACCGCCTCGCGACGAACTCGCGGAACTACCGGTCGCGCAAGACGGTCAACAACCTGGTCCTGTCCCTGCTCGCCACCCTCGGCGCGGTTTTCGTGCTCGTCCTCCTCGTCCCGCGCAGCGACGGGCCGGTCGACCGCACCGTGGATTTCGCCGCCGTCGCGAGCCAGGTGCAGGTCGGGATCGACGAGCCCCTCGTGGTCCCTGTGCTTCCGGACGGTTGGCGGGCGAACGCCGCGCAGTGGCGTCTCGGCGGCACCGACAAGATCCCGTCCTGGTACATCGGCCTGCTGACCCCGCGCAACGAGTTCATCGGCCTCACCCAGGCCCTCGGCGCCAACCCGACCTGGATCGGGCAGCAGCTCAAGGACGCCCCCGCATCACAGACGCTCACCCTCGGGGGCGTCACCTGGGACGTCTACCGGAACCCGGCCGCCGAGAAGGACCGAGGCAACTTCGACTACGCCCTCGTGACGAGCGCGGGGACGAGCAGTTACCTGCTCGTCGGAACGGCGGACGAAGAGGAATTCGCGGCCCTCGCGACCGCGATCGCCCCCCAGATCAGCTCCAACGGACCGGCGGTGACCCAGTGAACGGGCAAGGAAAAGACGTGTTCATCAGCCAGGCCGCCGCACCCGGCGACGCGGTGGGCCCGGCAGCGGTCTGGAGCCGGCTGCAGCGGGGCAACCAGCGGTTCGTGGATGGCGAGCCGCAGCATCCGCGCCAGGACGTCGACCGTCGCACCGAGCTCGCGACCGCACAGACTCCGGCCGCGGCCCTCTTCGGGTGCAGCGACTCGCGCCTCGCCGCCGAGATCATCTTCGATATGGGCCTCGGCGACCTTTTCGTCGTCCGGAACGCCGGCCAGGTCATCTCCGATTCCGTGCTCGGCTCCCTCGAGTACGCGGTCGCCGTGCTCAAGGTTCCGCTCATCCTCGTGCTCGGCCACGACGGCTGCGGCGCGGTCCAGGCCGCCGTGGACGCGCAGGCTCCCGGGGCGGCTCCCCTGCCCGTGCACATCGGCCGGATCATCGAGAAGATCGTGCCCGCCGTGCACCGGGTGGTCGCTGCGACGGATGCGACGCTGACCGACCCCGGGAGCATCGATGCGCTCATGGTCGGCAGGGAACACCTGCGCGACACCGTCACCGAGCTCCTGGAACAGTCCGAGTTGATCAGCGACGCCGTCGCAGCGGGTACATTGGCTATCGTCGGCGCCAATTACCGACTGCTCGAGGGCCGGGCCGTTCCCGACGTCGTCGTCGGCAACGTCTGATCCCACAGCCCGGGCAGTACCGTCTCCCAATCGAAAGGTCTTACACACAGTGGTGGAAAAAACCGCAGATGCCGGCTACCGAATCGAACACGACACGATGGGCGAGGTGCAGGTTCCCGTCGACGCCCTCTACGGCGCCCAGACCCAGCGCGCCGTCGAGAACTTCCCGATCTCCGGTTCCGTCCTCGAACCCGCGCAGATCTCGGCCCTCGCCCGCATCAAGAAGTCCGCAGCCCTCGCGAACGCGCAGCTCGGGGTGCTCGACGGCGACATCGCCGAGGCGATCGCCGGTGCAGCAGACGAGGTCATCACCGGTCTCTACGACGACCAGTTCCCGATCGACGTCTACCAGACGGGCAGCGGCACCTCCTCGAACATGAACATGAACGAGGTGCTCGCGACCCTCGCCACCCGCACCCTCGGCCGCCCGGTTCACCCGAACGACCACGTCAACGCCTCGCAGTCGTCGAACGACGTCTTCCCGACCTCCGTGCACCTCGCCGTCACGAGCGCGCTCATCGACGACCTCATCCCCGGGCTCGACCACCTCGCCGTCGCGCTCGAGGCCAAGTCGGTGCTCTGGGCCGATGCCGTCAAGGCCGGCCGCACCCACCTGATGGACGCGACCCCGGTCACCCTCGGCCAGGAGTTCGGCGGCTACGCCCGCCAGATGCGGCTCGGCATCGAGCGCGTCCGCAGCGCCCTCCCCCGCGTCGCCGAGGTGCCCCTGGGCGGCACTGCCGTCGGCACCGGCATCAACACCCCCGCCGGCTTCCCGCAGCTCGTGATCGAGCTCCTCGTCGCCGAGACCGAGCTTCCCGTCACGGAAGCGCGCGACCACTTCGAAGCGCAGGCCAACCGCGACGGCCTCGTCGACGCATCCGGGGCCCTGCGCACCATCGCGGTCAGCCTCACCAAGATCTGCAACGACCTGCGCTGGATGGGCTCCGGCCCCAACACCGGCTTCGGCGAGCTGCAGATCCCGGACCTTCAGCCCGGCTCCTCGATCATGCCCGGCAAGGTCAACCCGGTCATCCCCGAGGCCGTGCTGATGGTCTGCTCCCGCGTGATCGGCAACGACGCGACCGTGGCCTGGTCTGGCGCCTCCGGCTCCTTCGAGCTCAACGTGGCCATCCCCGTGATGGGCACCGCGCTCCTCGAGTCGATCCGGCTGCTCTCGAACGCGACGCGGGTGCTCGCGGACAAGACCGTCGACGGGCTCGAGGCCAACCTCGACCGGGCGAAGGCCCTGGCCGGCTCCTCCCCCGCGATCGTGACGCCGCTCAACCGGGTGATCGGCTACGAGGCCGCGGCGAAGGTCGCCAAGCACGCGGTCGCGCACGGCGTCCCGGTGCGCCAGGCCGTGATCGACCTCGGCTTCGTGGACCGCGGCGAGGTCACCCTGGCCCAGCTCGACACCGCCCTGGACCTGCTCAGCATGACGCGTCCTCCCGCGCGCACCGCCTAGCCCCGGCACCTTTCCGGTCGAGGGCGCCCTTTCCGCGGGTCACTCCCGACCGGAAAGGGCACCTTCGCCGGAACGCGGGGGTCAGTTCGGGTCGTTGCCCTCGAGCATCTCGGTGACGAGCGCGGCAATTGCGCTGCGCTCCGAGCGGGTGAGCGTCATGTGGGCGAACAGCGGATGTCCCTTGAGGGTCTCGATCACGGACGCGACGCCGTCGAAGCGGCCGACCCTGAGGTTGTCCCGCTGGGCGACGTCGTGGGTGAGGACCACCCGCGAGTTCTGTCCGATGCGACTGAGCACCGTGAGCAGCACGTTGCGCTCGAGCGACTGAGCCTCGTCCACGATCACGAACGCGTCATGCAGTGACCGGCCGCGAATGTGCGTGAGCGGCAGGACCTCGAGGATCCCCCGCTCCAGCACCTCCTCGAGCACGTTCTCGGACACGAGGGCGCCGAGGGTGTCGAAGACCGCCTGGGCCCACGGGCTCATCTTCTCGCTCGCGTCACCGGGCAGGTAGCCGAGTTCCTGGCCGCCGACCGCGTAGAGCGGACGGAACACCATGATCTTGCGGTGCTGCTGGCGTTCCAGAACGGCTTCCAGTCCCGCACAGAGCGCGAGCGCCGACTTCCCCGTCCCCGCTCGACCTCCCAGGGAGAGGATCCCGATCTCGGGGTCGAGCAGCAGGTCGATCGCCAGTCGCTGCTCCGCGGAGCGGCCCTTGAGACCGAACAGGTCCCGGTCACCGCGCACGAGCCTCATCTCACCCTTGCCGGTGACGCGGCCGAGCGCCGAGCCGCGGTCCGAGTGCACGACGAGGCCGGTGTTGATCGGCATGTCCTGCACGAGACGGGTGTTGAGCACCTCGTTGTCGTACAGTTCGCTGATCTGGTTGGAGCCGAGGGTGATCTCGTCCATGCCGGTCCAGCCGGAATCGACCGCGAGCTCGTGCCGGTACTCATCGGCGAGCAGACCGATCGACGCGGCCTTGACCCGCAACGGCAGGTCCTTGGAGACGACCGTGACGGCGAGGCCGTCGTTGGCGAGGTTCATCGCGACCGCGAGGATCCTCGAATCGTTGTCGCCGAGCTGCAGGCCGGAGGGAAGCACCGACATGTTGGAGTGGTTCAGCTCGACACGCAGGCTGCCGCCTTCCCCGACCGGGATCGGGAAGTCGAGCCGTTCGTGCTTCACGCGCAGCTCGTCCAGGAGCCGCAGGGCCTGCCGGGCGAAATACCCGATCTCCGGGTCGTTGCGCTTGGATTCGAGTTCGGCGATCACGACGACCGGCAGCACGATGGCATGCTCTGCGAACCGGAAGATCGCTTTGGGATCCGACAGGAGTACCGAGGTGTCCAGTACAAAGGTGCGCTCGGTTTGCTTTCCGTCGGAACCCGTCTGGTTCGAACCCAGATAGTCGGTTTGATTAGCGGTCACAACCACTCCCACCCCGTGCCCCGAGAGGCGCGGATTGTGTTGGCGAGCTGGCCACGGGGGTTCTCGAGCCGTACTTATGTGGCCGTCTCGATCAGGCGCCGTACCTGATGAGCATGACGCTACTTACACTGGCTGAATATCGGAAGTGCGACACACGCATTGTCACCAGACGTTAACGGACACGGCATCTGGGACTCAGTAGATGGCCGCCGTCGCATACGACGTGAATGCCCCGCGCAGCATGTCCACGGTGTCGACGCTGAGCACGGCGTGGGCGCTGAGCCGTACCCGGCCGTCGCGCGTCGTTGCGGTGATGCCGTGGTTGTGCAGGGCGATCGTGAGCATGTTCAGCTGGGCCGGGTTGGGCTCGAGCACGATGATCCCTGCCCGCTCCCGCTCATCCCGCGGCGACACCACGGGCACCGCGTACTCGTCGGCGAGGTCGATCAGCTGCGACACGTTGTCCGCGACCGCGGCCTCGATATTATGAATGCCCGTCGCGGCAATCTCTTCGAGGGCGGCGGAGAAGCGCGCCTGCGCGATCGCATCGCCATTGCTGACCCGGAATGCGCGGGCACTGTGGCTCGGCGGCAGCACCTCGTCCCACGGCTCGTCGACGTCGGTTCCCGCGAAGCCCGAGAACACCGGAACGAGCCGTTCGACCGCGCGGTCGCTCAGCGCCAGGAAGCCGGTACCCCAGCCCGAGCGCACCCATTTCTGGCCACCGGATGCGACGACATCCGCCGCATCGTAGGCCGCGTCAGTGACGCCGAAGCCCTGGATCGCGTCAACGATCAGGAGCCGGTCGCCGATCACCTGGCGGATGCCGTCGAGGTCGACCTGGAATCCGGTGCGGGAGTCGACGAGGCAGACGGCGACGGCGACCGTCGCGGGCGTGAGCTGCTCACGGATCTCGCCGGGGGTCACCCTGCCGTGTTCGGTGTGCAGCCAGATCGGGGTCACGACGCGCAGGGCCTCCGCCGCGCGCACGGCCGCGAACGGCACGGTGGGGAAATCGCCCGGTGACAGCAGCACACCCCCCGTCAGCCCGAACATGGCCTGCATGATGCCTGTCGTGGTGTTCGGCTCACAGACGACCTGGTCGGCGCGGAAACCGGTCACGGCCGAGACGGCCTCGCGCATCCGCTCGTCCTGGTCGAAGAGATGGTCGAGACTGCCGAAGCGGGCCCGGGACAGGATCTCGGTCTGGCCGAGATTCTCGGCCACCACCGTAGCCGAGAGCGGTCCGACGCGGCCGTAGTCGAGGTAACCGGGCTCTTCGACGAACCCTGCGGCGAAGGAATCGATCTCGGTCATCCGGTCTCCTAGCTTCCGAAGCGGCGCTGGCGTTTGGCGAAGTCGCGCAGAGCGCGCAAGAAGTCGACCTGGCGGAGGTCGGGTCCGAGGGCCTCGACGAAGTAGAACTCGCTGTGGGCGCTCTGCCAGAGCATGAAGTCGCTGATCCGCTGCTCACCGGAGGTGCGGATCACGAGATCGGGGTCGGGCTGGCCGCCCGTGTAGAGGTGCTGGCCGATGAGTTCGGGAGTGAGCGTCTCGGCGAGGTCGGCGAGGGTGTGCCCGTTCTCGAGGTGCGCAGCGACGATGCTGCGCATGGCATCGGTGATCTCGGTCCGTCCGCCGTAGCCGACCGCGAGGTTGATGTGCATTCCCGACTTTCCCGCTGTGCGGGTCTCGGCGTCGCAGAGGGCAGCGACGAGCGGTTCGGGCAGGCCCTTCCTGGTGCCCACCTGCTGGACACGCCAGTTGCGCTGGCGCGAGAGCTCTTCGGCGAGCTTGGCGATGATCTTGGTGAGCTCGGCGAGTTCCTCGCTCGGGCGGTTGGTGAGGTTGTCAGAGGACAACAGGTAGAGGGTGACCACCGAGATGCCGAGGTCGTCGCACCAGCGCAGGAACTCCCGCATCTTCGCCGCTCCGGCGCGGTGACCGTGTGCGGCGGACTCGAGTCCGAGCTGCCGCGCCCAACGCCGGTTGCCGTCGATGATCATCGCAACGTGACGGGGCAGGTTCTCCGGCGTCAGCCCGCGCCGAAGTCGACGCTCGTACAACCGGTAAAGGATGCCGCGCGCCGAGGGGACCTCCCGCTTCTGCACGTAGTTACGCTAGCCCACTCGGGCAGCCCGTGCCTCTTCCGGCATGTTCGCTGTCGTATTCTGGCTGCATGGCCGCAGAGAGCAGCACCGGGGACGACGCCACCGCACGACAGCCGCTGAACGGGCCAGACGACGAGTTCATCCCTCAGTTGCCGCTGCTCGAGTCGGAGGTCCCCCGGCCGGAGGACCTCAAGCCCACCTGGCGCGGCTGGATCCATGCCGGGACCTTCCCGGTCACGATCGTCGCGGGGATCGTGCTGCTCTCCCTCGCCGAGGGCCCGGCGGCGAAATGGAGCTGCCTCGTCTTCGTGATCAGTTCCCTGCTCCTGTTCGGCAACTCGGCGCTCTATCACCGCATCAATTGGAAGCCGCGCACCAAGCTCGTCTTCAAGCGCATCGACCACGCGAATATCTTCCTGCTGATCGCCGGTTCGTACACGCCGATCACCGTGCTCGCCCTACCGCCGTCGAAGTCGGTGCTCTTGCTCTCCCTCGTCTGGGGTGGCGCGCTTCTCGGCATCGCCTTCCGGGTGTTCTGGATCACCGCCCCGCGCTGGCTCTACGTGCCGCTGTACCTCCTCCTCGGCTGGGGCTCACTCATGTTCATCGTCGACTTCTTCCAGGCGAACGCCGCGATGATGACGCTCATCATGATCGGCGGCCTGTGTTACTCGGTCGGCGCCGTGATCTACGCGCTCAAGAAGCCCAACCCGTTCCCCGGGGTCTTCGGGTTCCACGAGATCTTCCACAGCCTGACCGTCGTCGCGTTCCTCTGCCACTGGGCGGCGATCCTGATCATCGCCATGAATCCGCTCTACCCCTGAGGCTGACGCATGGGGCTGACGCCCGGGGCCTACGCCTGGGGGTGCTCGGTTCCCTCGGCGACGGATGCCTCTGCCGCGTTCTTCGCCGCGAGCTCGGCCTGCAGGCGCTCGGCGATCTCGGCACGATACGTCGTGCGGCGGATGCGGCGGACCAGGTCGAAGCCGAGCGCAACGACCGCGAGCACGACGAACAGGATCGCCACGAAGCCGGCGGGACCCGGGGTGACGGTGTCGGGGTTGAATTCGGGCAGAGGCGTGTTGGCGAGCACGAAGCCCGTCACCGCGTCAGTGAAATGCGGGAACACGGCGTTCATGCCTCGTCCCGAATACCGGCGAACAGATCTGATTCAGGCATGACCGTGTCAACTTTCGATTCGACGAGCTGGAAATCCTCGTACGGCCACGCCTCACGGATGAGGTCGTTCGGCCAGAAGAAGAAGCTGCTCGTGGGGGAAACCTGGCTCGCGTGGGCCCGCAGTGCCGCGTCCCGTGCCTCCAGGAAGTCGCCGACCGGAACGTGGGTCGTCGCCAGCGCCGGGTAGTTCTTCATCCAGTCCCGGGCCTCCCCGAGTGGCTCGAGTAGCGGCGACTCCGGTTCCTTGACGCTGAGCAGCAGGAAGAGGGCGTCGATCCGCTCGAGGTTGAAGATGCGGTCGAAGTAGAGCTTGGCGATCTGCCAGGGCTCGCCGTCGCCCGGGTAGAGCGCGGGGTCCGCGGCGGCGCGGTATGCGGCCATCGAGACCTCGTGGCAGCGGATGTGGTCCGGGTGCGGGTAGCCGCCGTTTTCGTCGTACGTGATCAGGACCTGCGGTCGGAATTCGCGGATGATCCGCACGAGCGGCTCCGCTGAGAACTCGAGGTCGATGGTCGAGAAGGAATTGGCCGGGACCGAACCGTCGTCGTTCATGCCGGAATCCTGGTAGCCGAGCCAGCGGTGTTCGATGCCGAGGGCCTCCTGGGCCCGGCGCATCTCCCGCCGGCGCAGGCCGGCCATGTCGCGTTCGGCCATCGCCGTGTCCGCCAGGGCGTCGTTGAGGATGCTGCCGCCCTCTCCACCCGTGCAACTCACGACCATGACCTCGGCGCCGCGGCTCCGGTAGTACGCGTAGCTCGCAGCCCCCTTGCTCGACTCGTCGTCGGGATGGGCATGAACGGCCAGGAGGCGCAGTGTCATCGGACTCCTCAGAAATGGCGGATAACCTAGGGACAAGACTAATCGTTGAACCGTGAGTGTGGAGTCTGAGTGACCGGCAGCAGGAACGTCGACAGCGGTACCCGCAGCGAGGGCACCCTGGATTCCCGGTACGGACGTGCCCCGAACCGGCGCCTGCGCGACCGTCGGTCCCTGTGGATCACCGCCGGAGCGCTTGCGGTCGTGCTGGTGGGCTGGGTGGTCTGGGTGGGGCTGGGCGCTTCCCGCCCCCTGCTCGAGACCCGGGACATCCGCAACGTCGTCCAGGACGACCGAAACGTAGCGGTGACCTTCGAGGCCTCGATTCCGGTGGGGTCACCGGCGAGTTGCGCCGTCGAGGCGCTCAACCAGAGCTTCGCGGTCGTAGGGTGGAAGGTGATCGACCTGCCGCCGAGTGACCAGTATTCACGTACGTTCACGGAGGGGCTGCTGACGAGCGAGCCCGCCACCACCGGATTGATTTACCGGTGCTGGCTGACCTAGACTGACGTATTCGCCCCGACGTTCTTCGCCGGGGCGAGCGTTGTTTTCCTGCTGCGATCCGCCCGGAACCACGCACCGAACACCGCACGATCACGCACATCCGGTACCACACGCATGACTCGAGCATGAGGAGGAGACCCACCCATGACTACTGAAACCACCGTCACCTGGCTGACGCAGGAGGCGTACGACCGCCTCGCCTCCGAGCTGGAGGCCCTCAGCACCGTCGGCCGGATCGAGATCGCGAAGAAGATCGAATCCGCGCGCGAAGAGGGCGACCTCAAGGAGAACTCGGGGTACCACGCGGCGAAGGACGAGCAGGGCAAGCAGGAGGCGCGCATCCGCACCCTCATCGTGCTGCTCCGGAACGCCGAAGTGGGCCACGCTCCCGAGAGCAAGGGCGTCGTCGAGCCCGGAACCGTGATCACCGCCACCATCGCCGGTGACGAGGAGCGCTTCCTGATCGGCAGCCGCGAGATCGCCGGCGACAGCGACCTGGACGTCTACAGCGAGCAGAGCCCGCTCGGCGCCGCGATCCTCGGCCTCAAGGTCGGATCGAAGACGAGCTACACCACCCCGAACGGCAAGGAAATCGCCGTGGAGATCTTCGCCGTCGAAACCTGGGGCGGCGACTAGCAGCATCCGCGGCGCCTGCGGCCGTTTCGGACAATTGCGCCCGGTGCACGGGCAACAGTTGTCCGTAACGGCCACAGTCGTCCCGCGACGCGACTCCTAGTCGATCTGGGGGTCGTACCCCGCCGAGGTGAGCACGTCGACGACGTGCTGGCGGTGGTCGGGGCCGCGGGTCTCGACGCTGACGTTGAGTTCGACCTCGCTGATCTGCAGTCCGACACCGTGCCGGGTGTGCAGCACCTCGACGACATTGGCGTGCGCCTCGGCGAGCAGCTCGGAGATGCGCGCGAGCTGTCCGGGGCGGTCCGGCAGCATGATGCGCAGGGTGAGATACCGACCGGATGCCGCGAGGCCGTGACTGATGACGCGCTGCATCAGCAGGGGGTCGATATTGCCCCCGCTGAGGATGGCGACGGTGGAACCGTCCGGGGTGACCTTGCCGGCCAGGATCGCGGCGACCGCGACGGCGCCGGCCGGTTCGACGACGAGCTTGGCCCGTTCGAGGAGCACGAGCAGCGCTCGAGCGGTGTCGTCCTCGGTGACGGTGACGATCTCGTCGACCACGTCCCTGATGATCTCAAAGTTGAGCAGGCCCGGCTTCGCGACGGCGATGCCGTCGGCGATCGTCGGCAGGATCGGCACCTCGATCGCCTTCCCCGCCTCGAGCGAAGGCGGATAGGCGGCAGCGTTGGCGGCCTGCACGCCGATGATCCGGATCGTGCGGCCTTCGAGGAGCGCCTTCTGCTTCAACGCGCTCGCGACGCCGGAGATGAGGCCGCCGCCGCCGATAGGGACGACCACGGTGTGCAGGTCGGGGACCTGGTCGAGGATCTCGAGGCCCAGCGTGCCCTGGCCGGCGATCACGTCCGCGTGGTCGAACGGCGGGATCAGGATCGCGCCGGTCTCGGCCGCGTAGGCGGCCGCGGCGAGCAACGGCTCGGCGACCGTGCTGCCCCTGAGGATGACGTGCGCGCCATAGTCCCTGGTGGCCTGGAGCTTGGGCAGAGCGACGCCGACGGGCATGAAGATCGTGGCCTTGATCCCGAGCTCGCGGGCGGCGAACGCGACGCCCTGGGCGTGGTTTCCGGCCGACGCCGCCACGACGCCGTGCTCCTTCTCCTCGTCGGTGAGCTTTGACAGGCGGTTGTACGCCCCGCGGATCTTGTAGGAGCCGGTGCGCTGCAGGTTCTCGCACTTGAGGCGGACCTCGGCGCCGAGGACCGCGCTCAGGTAGCGGGAGCCCTCCATCGGGGTCACGGCGGCGACCTGGGATACCACGGCGCGGGCGGCTTCGAACTCGGCGAGGCTCGGCCCGACGAGGGACAGGTTGGTCATGAGGTGCCTTCGGTAGTGATCGTGCGGGACGGATTTCTTCTGGTCCGGGTGAAGCCGGGGCGTTGCGGCACGGTCCGCCAGAGCGGGGATCCGGTCTCGCCGGGAACGTCCGGGAGGTCGGCACGCCAGCTGCCGCCCTGGATGTAGTTGATCATGACATTGAGCACGGCCGCGACCGGAACCGCGAAGAGCGCCCCCGGGATGCCGGCGAGCAGGGACCCCGCGGCGACGACGAGCACCACCCCGAGCGGATGCACCTTGACGGCCGTTCCCATGATGAGCGGCTGCAGCACGTGGCCTTCGACCTGCTGCACGAGGAGCACGACCCCGAGCATGGCGAGCGCGATCGGCCACGAGTTGAAGAGCAGCGCGATCACCACGGCGACGGCGCCGGTCGCGACGGCGCCGACGATCGGGATGAAGGAACCGAGGAAGACGAGCACGCCGATCGGAATCGCGAGCGGGACCCCGAGCAGGAACGCGCCGAGTCCGATGCCGAGGGCGTCGATCGAGGCGACCAGGATCTGCACCTTGGCGAAGTTGCCGAGGGTGGTCCAGCCGGCCTGCCCGGCGCCGTCGATCGCCGCGCGTGCCCGGCGCGGGAAGATCCGCACGATCCAGGCCCAGATTCCGGGGCCGTCGATCAGAAGGAAGAGCAGGCTGAAGAGCGTGAGGAGGAGTCCGGTGAGGCCGTGGCCGAGCGAGGTGCCGAGCGAGAGCGCACCGCTCACGAAGACCTGGCTGTCGGCCTGGATTGCCGCGAGCGCTTGCTGCAGGTAATCGTTGATCTGCGGTTCGGTGAGGTGCAGCGGTGAGGCGAGCAGGAGTGCCTTGAGGTCGCTGTATGAGCCGGCGAGCCGGTCGCTGAGGCCGGCGAGTCCGCCGGCGAGCTGGGTCGCGGCGAGGGTGATCAGTGCGGCGGGCACGAGGAGTGTCGTGAGGACCGCGACGGCGATGGCGAGGCCCTTCGGCCAGCGGTGTCGCACGAGGAAGGCGACGAAGGGCGCGACGATCGAGGAGACCAGCACGGCGATGAGCAACGGGATGACGATGAGCCGGAGCTGCACGACGAGGAACAGGAAGACCGCGATGACGGCGAAGAGGGCGAGGAGCCGCCACGACCAGGCGCCGGCGAGACGGATCCCGGGCGGGACGTTCTCGTCGACGCCGTTCGGTGGCGCCGATACGGCGGTGGCCGCGGCCGCCCGCTCACCTGCCGTGTCCACGGCCGCGTTTCCGGCCGCGGGGCCGGACGCCGCGCCGGGCCCGCTGTCGGGCTCCCGGCGAGTCGGGGCGGCACGTCGACGCCGCCCGGTGAGGAGTGCGCTCCAGCCCGGCCTACCCGCGGATTCCGTCATCGGACCAGTCTAGGCAATCGCAGGCAGTGACTGTCCCCTGTCCTCGCTAGGGTCGAGGAATGGCTCAGTCCCTCTCCCCCGCACTCGCCAGACGAGTGGCCCTCGCCGCGCAGGGATTCGGGCGTCCTTCCCCGGCCGCCCCGGGCATCCGCCAGCTGGACGCCCTGATCACCCGGCTCGGGCTCTTGCAGATCGACTCGGTCAACGTCTTCGAGCGCAGCCACTACCTCCCGGCGTTCAGCCGGCTCGGCGCCTACGACAAGACACAGCTCGACCGGCTGACCTTCGCTGTCGGAAAGCAGGCCCGCTACACCGAGTATTGGGCGCACGAGGCCTCCTTCGTGCCGCTCGAGAGCCGACCGCTGTTCGCGTGGCGGATGGAGGACTTCCGCGAGCGTTCGGCTCGGACGCCGGGCGCCTGGTCGCAGTCCAACCGGCCGATGCTCGCGTGGCTGCTCGCTGAACTGGCCTCCACGGGCCCGTTGCCTGCGAGTGCGATCGAGCACGACGCGAACAAGCGCAGCGGCCCCTGGTGGGGCTGGTCGGACGTCAAGAGCGGCCTCGAGACGTTGTTCCGCTGGGGCGACGTCGTCACCGCGGGCCGCAGCCGGTTCGAACGGGTCTACGCCCTGCCGGAGCAGGTGCTGCCCACTGACCTGCTCGACCGCACGGTGAGCAGGGACGACGCGCACCGCGAACTCGTCCGCCGGTCGGCGCGGGCGCACGGCATCGGCACGGCGAAGGACTTCGCCGACTATTTCCGGCTGAAGACCCCGGCGACCCTCGTCGCGATCCGTGACCTCGAGGAGGCCGGCGAGCTGATCCCCGTCACGGTGCCGGGCTGGGGCCCCGGAGGCAGCCCCGGCGCTGCCTGGCTGCACCGGGACGCCCGGTTGCCTCGGGCCCTGGACGCCGCTGCGGTGCTCTCGCCGTTCGATCCCGTGGTCTGGGACCGGGCCAGGGCCCTCCGCCTGTTCGGCTTCCACTACCGGATCGAGATCTACACCCCGGAACCGAAACGGGTCTTCGGGTACTACTCGCTGCCGATCCTGCTCGGCGACACCCTGGTCGGCCGGGTCGACCTCAAGAACGACCGGCAGGCGGGTGTGCTGCGGGTGCAGGCGGCGTGGGCAGAAGCGGATGCCCCGGCCGACACCGCCGAGCGCCTCGCGCCCGTGTTGCGCGCGACGGCCCTCTGGCAGGGGCTCGGGGCGATCGCGGTCGCGCCGCGGGGCACCCTCGCGCCGGCACTCGCCGCCCTCCTCGCCTGACGGGCGCGTGAGCGCACTGCCGCGCCAACTGCGCCGGTGCGCGCCAGGCATGCCTGGCGCGGAGCGGCGCACAGGGCGCGCGACGGGTTGTCGGTCGTCAGAACTTGTTGCCCATGGCGTGCAGCCGGTCGATCCGGTCCTCGATCGGCGGGTGCGTGCTGAACAGCTTCGCCATCATGCCGGGCTTGAGCGGGTTCGCGATCCACAGGTGCGCCATCGACGTGTTCTGCTTCTGCATCGGGCGCCCGTAGGTCTCGAGCTTGGCGAGGGCGCTCGCGAGGGCATCCGGGTGCCTCGTGGTCAGTGCGCTCGTGGCGTCGGCGAGGTACTCGCGCTGCCGGGAGACGGCGAGCTGGACCATGCTGGCGACGAGCGGCGCGACGATCATCGCGACCAGCCCGAAGACCATGACGACCGGGTTGCCGTTGTTGTTGTTGTTGCGGCCGAAGAACGCCATCCGCAGGAACATGTCCGAGATGAAGCCGACGGCGACGACGAGGCCGAAGACGACCATCGACACCCGGATGTCATAGTTGCGCACGTGCCCGAGCTCATGCGCCATGACACCCTCGAGTTCCGCGTCGTCCATGATCGCGAGGAGGCCCGTCGTCGCGGCGACGATCGCGTGCTCCGGGTCGCGCCCGGTCGCGAACGCGTTCGGGGCGGGGTCATTGATGATGTAGATCTCCGGCATCGGCGAGCCGGTCGTGATCGACAGGTTCTCGACGGTGTTCCAGAGCCGCGGATGCTCCGCCTTGCTGTTCACCCGGATCCCGCCGCTCATCGCGATCGCCTGGCGCCCGGCCGCGAAGTACTGCACGAGGGCGTAGCCGGCGGCGACGACGATCGTGAGGATCAGGATGCCGTAGCCGCCACGTCCGTAGGCCGCGTTGGCGATCCAGCCGAGCCCGGCGATGATCGCCAGGAACAGGATGATGATGAAGACCGTGTTGCGCTTGTTCCGCGCAATCGCGCTGTACATCTGTGCCCGCCGCTAGAACTGCACGCGAGGCGGCTCCGCGATGGCTGCGGAGTCGGTGACCTCGAAGAAGTCGCGCTGGGTGAAGCCGAGGTTCTTCGCGATCAGGTTGTTCGGGAAGACCTGGATCTTGGTGTTGAGCTCACGGACGCCGCCGTTGTAGAAGCGGCGCGAGGCCTGGATCTTGTCCTCGGTGTCGACGAGCTCGGCCTGCAGTTGCAGGTAGTTCTGGCTGGCCTGGAGCTGCGGGTACGCTTCCGCGACCGCGAAGATGCTGCGCAGGGCCGACTGCATGTGGTTCTCGGCGGCTGCGGCGTCCGCGGGGGTCGATGCGCTGATCGATTCGGCGCGGGCCTTGGCGACGTTCTCGAAGACCGCCTTCTCGTGGGCTGCGTAGCCCTTGACCGTCTCGATCAGGTTCGGGATGAGGTCGGCACGCCGCTTGAGCTGCACGGTGATGTCGCTCCACGCCTCGTCAACCCGCACCTTGAGGGTCACGAGGGAGTTGTAGGTCGCCCAGAAGTAGATTCCGACGATGACGACAAGCACAACAACGATGAGTAGCGGGATGAGCCATTCCATGGCAGCGTCTCCTTGTGTTTCAGCGGTGCGAGCGAGCGGGCCGCGGCGGCATACGAACAATGTTGCCATCATAACGACGCGGCCTGACACTCTCATCCGCTTCCCACCAGACTCCAAGAAACACCCCCGATCCATGGTCCTTTCGGGCCGGACGGGCGAATAATCGAGGATATGAGCCATCTCTCTGCGCCAGCGGTCCACGTGACGGATCTGTTCGCCCGCCGGGGCAGGCATCCGGTGCTGCACGGGTTAAGCCTCACGGTGCCCCGCGGCCTCGTCGTCGGCCTGATCGGGCCGAGCGGATGCGGGAAGACGACGCTGATGCGCGCGATCGTCGGCGTTCAGCTCGTCCAGTCCGGGGAGGTCATCGTGCTCGGCCGCCCGGCCGGCTCGGTCTCGCTGCGGAACCGGGTCGGCTACGTGACCCAGGATGCGAGCGTCTACGACGACCTGACCGTGCGGCAGAACCTGAAGTACTTCCGCGCGGTGATCGGCGCACCCGCCGACGACGTCGACCGGGTGATCGACGCGACCGACCTCGGACGATACGCCGGCCAGCTCGTCGGTTCGCTCTCGGGCGGCCAGCGCAGCCGGGTGTCGCTCGCCGGCGCGCTGCTCGGGTCCCCTGAATTGCTCGTGCTCGACGAACCCACCGTCGGCCTCGATCCTGTGCTTCGGGTGGAGCTGTGGGAGCTGTTCCACCGGCTCGCGGCCGCGGGCACGAGCCTGCTCGTGTCGAGCCACGTCATGGACGAGGCCGGCCGCTGCGACCGGCTCCTTCTGATGCGGGACGGAGAGATCCTCGCGGACGACACCCCGGCCGGGCTGCTCGCCTCGACCGCGACCGAGGACGTCGAGGCGGCGTTCCTGAGCCTGATCCGGCGGCATCCGTCGTCGGAAGACCCGTCGCCCCAGGACACGGTGGACCCGGACCCGTCGAAACGGGACCCGTCGACCGGTGCCGGGCCGACCGGGATCGACGGTGCGCTGTGAACCCGCGTCGCACGCTCGCGACGGCCGGTCGGGTGCTCACCCAGATCCGGCACGACCCGCGCACGATCGTGCTGCTCCTCGTGGTCCCGAGCCTCCTGATCGGCCTGGTCGCCTGGATATTCTCCGACACCCCGGTGTTCGACACCATCGGGCCGGCGATGATCGCGCTGTTCCCGTTCATCGTGATGTTCCTCGTGACGAGCATCACGACCCTGCGGGAGCGCCGCACGGGCACCCTCGAGCGGCTGCTCTCGATGCCGCTCGGCAAGGGCGACTTCATCCTCGGCTACACCCTCGCCTTCGGGCTGCTCGCCGTGCTGCAGTCCGCGGTCGCTGTCGGGTACGCGGTCTGGGTGTGCGGCCTCACGATCGCCGGTTCGGTCTGGCTGCTGCTCGCGGTCGCCGTCGCCGACGCCGTGCTCGGCACGACGTTCGGGCTGCTCGCGAGCGCCTTCGCCCGCACCGAGTTCCAGGTCGTGCAGTTCATGCCCGCGCTCGTCTTCCCGCAGATCCTGCTCGGCGGCATCTTCCTCCCCCGCGACCAGCTTCCGGACGCCCTGCGCATCATCAGCGACTGGCTCCCGCTCTCGCACGCGATCGACGCCCTCCAGGCCGTCGCCTCGAATTCGCAGGACACCGCGTACATCGGCGGCGAACTGCTCATCATCGGGGCGTGGATCGTGGGAGCCGTCGTCCTCGGCTCGATCACGCTCCGCCGCCGCACCCCCTGACCACCCCTCCGCCCCTCACCAATTCGACGGAGTTTTTGGGTCTTCGGCACGTTAGCGGCCTGCTGAACCGGTTCAGAATCGAAAATCTCCGTCGAATCGGTTCGGCGAACGGATGCCGGGGTCGGGTCAGCGGGCGGAGAGCACCTTCTGCAGCCAGCGGTACGAGGACTTCGGCGTGCGCTTCCGTTCGGGGTCTGCGAAGTCGACGCGCACCAGGCCGTAACGCTGGGTATAGCCCGCGGTCCACTCGAAACCGTCGAGCAGGGACCAGACGAAGGCTCCGCGGAGGCTGACCCCGGCCGCCGGCTTGCCCGGAGCGACGGCGTCGAGCGCGGCGACGAGATGTTCGGCGAGGTAGTCGATCCTGGCCGGGTCGTCAACAGCGCCGCGGCTGTCGACCTGGTCGGGAAAGCTCGCTCCGAGGCTCGTGAGGTACACCGGCGGGAGGGCGTCGCCATACCGGGTCGCGAGCTCGGAGAGGGCGACGCCAAGGTATTCGGGGGCGATCGCGCGTCCGGCCCCGGTGACGGTGAACTCGCGGAACGGGAGCACGTGGAACGGGAACGAGACCACGGGCGCGTTCTCGTCGACACGGCCGGCGTTCGCGGCGGTGCGCGGTCCGGTGCCCGAGCCGGCGGCGCCCGGCCCCCGGGGCCCGCGGCCCCGGCTCGCCGGCCCGCGGGAGCCGGGGCCGCGGGATCCCGGCCTGCGGGGGCCTGAGCCCGCGCCGGCTTCGCCCCGCGCGCCGCCCGCGCCGTTGCCGGAGGGACCGCCGCCGGCGACCGCACCGCTCGCGACGGGGACGGGCCCCGCGGCGACCCGCGACGGCTGCACGTAGTTGAGACCGTAGAAGTCGAGCGGCTGGTGGATGGTGCGCAGGTCCTCCGGCTCCGTCTCGAGCAGGAGCCGCAGCTCGGTCTCGTAGGGCTCCGGCGGCGCCGGGTAGCTCCCGAGGAGGACGGCGTCGGCGAAAACGCGGTTGTGCAGCAGGTCGAAGAGGGCGGCGGCGACCTCGTCGGCCTCCCTGTCGCTTGCCGGCTGAACCGGCGAGTACGCGTTGGCGATTCCGATGCCCCCGCGCACGTCGGCGGCGCGGAGACCCTGCACGGCGAGGCCGTGGCCGAGGAGCTGGTGGTGCGCCGCGGGCAGCGCGGCGAACAGGCGGGCCTCGCCGGGGGCATCCGTGCCGAGGGCGTAGCCGGCGAGGGTCACGGTCGCGGGCTCGTCGAGGGTGACCCAGGCGTCGACCCGGTCGCCGAACACGGCCCCGAGCTCGTAGGCATAGTCGGCGAAGCGCGAGGACGTGTCGCGGTTCAGCCAGCCGCCGCGCAGGGCGAGGGGCAGGTCGCGGTGCTGCAGCGTCGCCATCGGGCGGATGCCGGCGGCGAGCAGTCCGTCGACGAGCCGGTCGTAAAACGCGAGCCCGGCGCGCGAGAGCGCCCCGCGTCCGTCGGGCTGCACCCGCGACCAGGCGAAGGAGAAGCGATACGCGTCGACACCGAGCTCGCCCAGCAGGGTGAGGTCTTCGGGCAGCTTGTTGTAGTGGTCGGCGGCGACGGATGCGTTCGAGCCGTCCACGATGCGGCCGGCGGTGGCCGTGAACGGGTCCCAGGCCGATTCGGCGCGACCGCCGTCGCGGGCCGCGCCCTCGATCTGGAACGCGGAGCTCGCGACCCCGATCGTGAAGCCGTCAGGCAGCCGGTCACCGAGTTCGTTGGCGCGGTGCGGCCAGGCTCGGCCGGCGACCGTGTTGGTGTTGATCGGCTTGCTGCTCATCGTCCGAGGACTCTCTCCCGCTGGTGTTTGTGGTGCGGCCGAGGTCCGCAGGTCACCAGCCTGTCACGCGCCGCGGCGAACCCGCACCGATTCGTGGGTCCAGGGTCACGGGGTCAGGTCGCCGGTATCCGCGCAGGGCACGCCGGCCGGCATCCACTCGGTCAGCCCGGCACGCGCGGACCGGCCCTGGTTCAGCGCCCGAGCACTCGCTCGAGGTACCGGTTGGCGAACCGACGTTCCGGGTCCAGCCGGTCGCGGACAGCGAGGAAGTCGTCGAAGTGCGGATACGTCTCGCGGAGGGACTCTGCGTCCCTCGTGTGCATCTTGCCCCAGTGCGGGCGCCCGTCGTGCGCGCGCATGATGGCCTCGACGGCGGTGAAGTACTCCCCGGGGTTCTCCCGGTAGAAGCGATGCACGGCGATGTACCCGGTCTCCCGGCCGTGGGCCGTGGACAGCCACACGTCGTCCGCGGCGGCGGACCGCACCTCGATGGGGAAGGAGATCCGCCAGCCGGAGCGCTGGATGAGGGCACGGACCTCGCGCACGGCCGCCGGGATCGCGGCGACCGGGAGCGCGTATTCCATCTCGTGAAAGCGCACGGCGCGCCGACTCACGAAGATGCGCGTCGAGGCATCCGTATATTCCCGCCGTGCCATGAAACGTTCGGCGACCCGGTTGATGGTCGGCACGGAGGGCGGGAGCACCGCCCCGATCGTGCAGAGCGCCCCGAAGACGCCGTTGGCGAGCAGTTCGTCGTCGATCCAGCGGGAGACCGGTGCGAGAGGCGCGCGCCCGGCAGCCGGGTCCAGCCGGGTGTTCGTCTTGGTGAGGGCCTTCTCGGTGTGCGGGAACCAGTAGAACTCGAAGTGGTCTGCGGCGCGGCTGCGCTCGTCGAAGGTGTCGAGCACCTCGCCGAGCGGCTCGGCCTGTTCGACGGCGTGCAGGAGGAACGCCGGGACGCACTGGATCGTCACGTCGACGAGGATGCCCAGCGCACCGAGGCCCAGCCGGGCGGCCGGGAAGATCTCCGCGTTCTCGGTCTCGCTCACGTGCAGGAGGCTGCCGTCTCCGGTGACGAGGGTGAGGCCGACGATCTGGGTGGCGAGTCCGCCGAAGGCGGCCCCGGTGCCGTGGGTTCCCGTCGACGTGGCGCCGGAGATCGTCTGCCGGTCGACGTCGCCCATGTTGGCGAGGTGGAGCCCGTAGGGTGCGAGCAGGCCGCGGATCCGGTGCAGGCGGGTGCCCGCGGCGAGGGTGACCCGGCCGGTGGCCGTGTCGACGCCGACAATGCCGGAGAGGTCGGCCAGGTCGAGGAGCACACCGGGGGCGACGGCGATGCCGGAGAAGCTGTGCCCCGATCCGACCGCCTTGATCGGAATCCCGGATTTCGCCGCGGCGACGACCGCACGCTGCACGGCCGCGACGCTCGTGGGCCGCTCGACCCTGGCCGGCCGGACGGACTCGCTGCGCGCCCAGTTCCGCCAGAGCGCACCGGTGTTCGTCACAGGAACGCCTTCCCCTCGCCGCGGTAGGTGGGCAGCAGGTCGACGACCCGGCCGTCATCCACCACTGCGAATTCTGTCACGTGTTCGCTGAGCTCCCCCGATTTGGTGTGCCGCAACCAGACCCGGTCGCCGACGTCGAGTGCCGCAGCCCCGGGCCCCGAGAGCGGGGTCTGCACCTCGCCGGCGGCTTCGCGGGGCACGACGGCGAGTCCGGGCGGCCAGGCGACGGCCGGCAACCGGTCGGTACCCGGCGGTCCGGATGCGACCCAGCCGCCGCCGAGAAGTGTCGCGGTATCCGGGCTCGGCTTCCGCACCACAGAGAGGGCGAAGGCCGCGGCGGGGGCCGGCGTGAACGCCGAATAGTTGTCGAAGAGGTGCCCGCCGAAGAAGCCGCTGCCCGCGGCGATATCGGTGACCGAGGCATCCGCGTGGGTGCTCTCGAGGGAACCGGTCCCTCCGCCGTTGACGAAATCGATCGGCGCGACCTCGCGCACGGCCGCGACTGCGGCGGCGCGGCGCACGCCGAGCTCCGCGATCGAGTGGCGGCGCACCCACCGGTTGACGATCCCGGTGGTGAGCGCGCGGGGGCCGCGACCGGCGGGCCGGTCGCCGAGACCGGCGACCTGCGATTCGTACGCCATCAGGCCGACGAGCGCGAAGCCGGGACGCGCGACGATGGCCGCCGCGACCTCCCTGGCCTCCTGGGCGGTGTGCACCGGCGAGCGCAGCACGCCGAGATGCCCGAGCACCGGGTTCCGCCAGCCGGCGTCAAGCTCGATGCACAGGCGGATCACCTCGCGCCGGTGCGGCGGGATCACCGCGTCGATCAGGTCGAGCTGGGCGAGCGAGTCGACCATGAGGGTCACCCGGGAGGCGAGGAGCGCCGAACGGCAGAGGGCCGCGATCGCCGCCCGGTCCACGCTCGGATAGCCGACGACGACGTCCTCGATGGATTCCGCGAGCCAGAGCGCCTCGGCCAGGGTGTAGGCGAGCACGCCCCGGTAGCCGGGAACGGCGAGGATGGCCTCGAGCACGCCGCGGACGCGGATCGACTTCGAGGCGACGCGGATCGGGGTTCCGCCGGCGCGCCGCAACATGTCGTGGGTGTTGTGGCGGAGCGCCCCAAGGTGTAGCGCCGCGATGGGCGTGTCGAGCTGGCGGGTGGCCTCGGTCAGCGCCGGCCAGTAGCTTTCCGGTCGAAGCCAGGGCGTTCCGGTGGCGGGAGCGCTCAGGTCGGGAAGCGTCATGGCGAGATCGGCCCTGTCTCACGGCGGGGCGGCGAATCCGCCTCGTGTCCGTCAGTATGCCCTACGCCCGCGTCCCGTGGCAGATAACAATCCCGCGCACGATCGTCGCTCTTGCGCGTTGCACGTTGACAATCGGGAGGATGACCCCTGAAATGGAGGCAGGGGGGACCTATGCATCGCTCACGCTTCGCTTGCGCCGGCCCGCCGCAGTCCCGTCATGGTCGACGAACGCGGCGGATGCTTATCGCGCTTCGTGGCGCCCGGTCACCGATCCGGGTGGCCGTGCCGTCGCTGCTCATCACCGCAGGGCTTCTGCTACTGAGCCTCGGCGGTCTTCCGATGGGCGCCGACGCCGCCCACGCCGCGACCCCACCGCCGAGCGGGCCGGCCGCAACCCCGCTGTCGGCATCACCCACAATCGACAGCCCACCCCCCGGCACCTTCGTCGGCCGTTCGACCACCACGGTCTCGGGCACCCGCTCGGCCAACCAGGAGATCCAGCTCCTCAACCCGGGTGCGGGCGACCCGCTCTGCATCATCGCTGCATCGCCTGCGACGGACTGGTCCTGCCCCGCGAACCTTCCGAGCGGGCAGCACGTCCGCCTGAAGGTCGTCGTGACAGGTGATTCGACGCTCGCCGCAGAAGAAACGATCGACGTACTCGGGGAACCCGTCGTGGCGGGCGGACCGTTCGGCGCCGCGGCGTCGAACGGAACCGTCCGGGGGTCCGCGTACCCGGGGGCATCCGTCGTCGCCTCGGTCTCGACCGGAGAGACCTGCCCGGCGACGGCCGACACGGGTGGGGCGTGGTCGTGCACCTTCCCGAACCTCCCGAGCAGCGGCACCCACACCGTGACGGCCGCGCAGCAGACCGGGTTCAGCGCACCCAGCTGGTCGAACGACAGCGCCCCGAAAAGCATCCTTTTCGACTTCGACCGACCCGCCGCTCCCGTCGTCTCGTCACCGACCGCCGGCGCGCGGGTGCCCAAGGCGGGGTCGAGCTATGCGGGGACGGGAGAGTACGGCGCCGCCATCACCGTGTTCGCCGGACCATACTCCCTGTGCACCGTCGCGGTCACCGCAGGCACCTGGGCCTGCACCGCCACGGGCACGGTCACCGCGGGCAGCTATCGGGTGATCGCCGTCCAACAGGATGCCGCAGGCAACCAGAGTCAGGGAAGCCCCGGCCTCGGCGTCGACTTCGGTCCCGCTCCGGACGCGTCACCGTCGGTCACCCCCTCGACGTCGCCCGCTCCTCCTGCCGGGAGCGACTCCCCGTCAGCCTCTGCTCCGGCTCCGGCTCCGGGCACCCCCTCCGAGAGCGCCACCGCGACCCCGACGCCCTCGTCGACCGCAACGTCCGTTGCGCCGGCCCCCATTCCGCCTGCGAGCGGCGGCGATTCGGCATCCGGGCACGGATCCTCCCTCCCCGGCGGCTGGAACGACCCGACCCAGTTCACGAGCGCGGTGCTGCCCCCGGGCTCGAACGCCGACTTCTCCTGGTTCGAGGCCGTGCTCTTCGCCGTCGGCGCCCTCGTGCTGCTCGTCATTCCCGCCCGCCTGCTGAGCGGCACCATCGTGCGGGCACGGGACGGTCGTCCGCTCTGGAACACGAGCGCCCTCTCGGGCCGCAACCAGGCGAGCGAGGAATTCGACAGGGCCCCGACCCTGGTCGTGAACCGCTGGCTGCTCGCGGCCGCCGCGATCGCGGCTGCGGCGACGCTCATCATGCTCTCCGGCACCGTGTCGAGCCAGCCCGCCTACCTGAGGCTGTTGCTCGCCGTCGTGCTCGCACTCATCGTCGTCAATACGGCCGGAGCCCTCGTGCCGCAGTGGTGGAGCTCGCGGGTGTGGGGCGTGCCGGCATCCGTCACCTTCCTGCCTCGCTACCTCCTGCTCGTCGCGGTGACTGCGCTCGGCTCGCGCGCGTTCGAGATCCACCCGGCCCTGCTCTTCGGACTGCTGGGGAGCGTCGCCGTGTCGAGCGGCCACAGCGCGATCCATCGCGGCCAGCTTGCGGCGCTGCGTGCCGGAAGCCTGCTCGCGCTCGCGGTCCTCGGCTGGCTCGTGCTCGGGGTGCTGCCCACCGGCGGCGGTTTCGGAGACCTGCTCGCCGCCGAAGTCGCCAACAGCGTCGTGCTGACCGCGGTCGGATCGGCGCTGCTCGTGCTCGTCCCGATCGGCAGCACGAGCGGGCGCAGCATCGTCGCGTGGTCGCCGCTCACCTGGGTCGGGCTGACCCTCGCCGCCTTCACAGTCATGTTCGCTGTCCTCAGCCCCGTCGTCGGGCTGTGGCACGGCGAGGGCAGCGTGACCCTGATGTGGGTCGCCTCCGGGCTCTTCGCGGCACTCAGCGTGAGCGCCTGGGCGTGGCAGCGCTTCGTCGTCCCTGAGCTCACCCCATAGGCGGCGACGGCTCCTCCGGCACGGTATCGTCGGACTGTGCGCCTGGGAGTCATTGACGTCGGTTCGAATACCGTCCACCTGCTTGTCGTCGATGCCCATTCCGGCGCCCAACCGGTGCCGATGGCCTCCGATAAGGCCGTCCTCCGGTTGATGCGGTATCTCACCCCGGAGGGGGCGATCACCGAGGAGGGCTGCGCGGCCGTGTTGTCCGCGGTGCAGCACGCTGCCGATGTCGCGAGTCACCACCAGGTCGACGACCTGCTCCCGTTCGCGACCTCCGCCCTGCGCGATGCCACGAACGGTCCTGAGCTGCTCGCGACGATCGAGCGGGAGACCGGCGTCGCCCTCCAGGTCCTCTCCGGCGAGGACGAGGCCCGCCTCACCTTCCTGGCGGTGCGACGCTGGTACGGCTGGTCGGCCAGGGACATCCTGTTGTTCGACATCGGCGGCGGATCGCTCGAGATCGCCGCCGGCGCGAACGAGACACCGGCGGTGGCCCTCTCGGTCCCGCTCGGCGCCGGGCGCACGACCGTCGGGTTCCTGCACCACGATCCGCCGCTGCCCGAGGAGGTTGCGGCCCTGCGCGCGCACGCGGCCGACGTGCTCGCCGAGGCCGTCGCGTCCTTCGCCGGACAGCCGGCACCGCACCACGTCGTCGGCTCCTCCAAGACGATCAGGTCTCTCGCGAAGCTCGCCGGGTACACCTCGGACGGTTTCGGTTCGGGTGAGCGGATGCTACTCAGCCGCGCCCAGCTCGCCGACTGGGTGCCCCGTCTGGCTCGCATTCCCGCGGACGCCCGCCCGGCCCTGCCCGGCATCACGGCCAACCGCACGTTCCAGATCGTTGCCGGCGGCATCGTGCTCCAGGCCGCGATGGCCGCCCTCAAGGTCGACGAACTCGAGGTTTCGCCCTGGGCCCTGCGTGAGGGCATCATCCTGCGCTACCTCGACCGCCTCGGCTGACCTGCCGCACGGGTGTGATTGACTCGCCCCATGACTGAAACGGGGCGTGAACGAGTGACGGCGGATGCCCGCGCCCGCGGACTCGAGATCGACATCGTCCCGCGGCCGGCGGCCGACAGCCTCGAGAGCGCCGCACGGCTCCTCGGAATCGACCCGTCCGGCATCGTCAAATCGCTCGTCGTCAAGCGGCACGACGGCGACTATCTCTTTGCGCTCGTGCCCGGCGACCGGCAGATCAGCTGGGCGAAGCTGCGTGCGCTGGTCGGCGTGAACAAGCTCTCGCTGCCGCACGAGGACGTGGCCCTGGCCGCGACCGGCTACTCGCGCGGCACGATCACCCCGCTCGGCAGCACGACCGCCTGGCCCGTCTTCGCCGACGAACGCCTCCGGGGCAGCCGGGTCGCGATGGGCGCCGGCGAGCACGGCTACTCCGCATTCGTGGACGCCGATGCCCTGATCGACGCATATGGCGCGACCGTCGCCGACATCACCGACCCGCTCAAACCGCGCGCGTAACCGCCGGCGCACGTGACGGCCAGGGCCTTCTACAGCTCGGTGCGCTCGATGAGGTCGATCACGGAAATGTTCAGGTAGCGGCAGATCCGCTCGAGTTCCTCGACATAGAACGACTTCTCCCCCGTGAGCCGTCGGCGCAGGATGGCCATCGAGATTCCGGTCGCCGCCGAAAGCTCCTTCAGGGTCCGGTTCTGGTACCCCATCTCGCCGCGGATCTCCTCGGCGATCCTGGCGCTTCGGCGCGGCGCATGCTCGAGCATCGGTTCCTCCCGCGTCGAATGGTGACTGGGTGACTGGGTGACACAGCGGCTGTCGCGGACATTCAACCGCTATCCGTCGCGTTCCGAAAGAGCCTCCGACGGGAGGTGGAAGAATCGGGTCATGCACATAGCCGACCTGACTCCGGCGGACCTCAGAAGCGCATCCGCGCTCTGGGACCAGGCCGGGCTCACCCGACCCTGGAACCCGCCCGAGCTCGACCTGCTGCGCGCGCTGGCCGGGGAGACATCGACCGTGCTCGGGTTGTTCGACGGGAAGATCCTCATCGGAACCGTGATGGTCGGCCACGACGGCCACCGCGGCTGGGTGTACTACCTCGCCGTCGACGACGCCCACCGCGGTAACGGACTCGGACGGCGACTGATGGTCGCCGCGGAGGATTGGCTCCGGGAACGGGACGTCGTGCAGCTGCAGCTGATGGTCCGCTCGGCCAACGCGGCAGTGCTGTCCTTCTATGATCGTCTCGGCTACGAGGATGCCGATGTCCAGGTTCGCGCGAAGTGGCTCCGCTGAAGCGATAGCCTGACACCGATACCCCTGCGGGTATACCTGAATCAGTAATCAACGGAAGGCACCTGTGTCCAACGAATCGTCCGCCGCCGAGACCTCGCTGGCCGGGCGACCCGCCCACGGAACGCTGCAGCGCAAGGTCGTCGGCGTGCTCGTCGCGGGACAGATCCTCGGGGGAATAGGCATGGGGGCGACCCTCTCCCTCGGTGCCCTTCTGTCGGCTCAGCTGTCCGGGTCGAGCTCCTGGTCGGGCATGGCCGCCACGATGAGCACTCTCGGCGCGGCCCTCGTCGCCGTCCCCCTCGCACGGCTCGCCCAGGCCAGGGGGCGACGACTTTCCCTTGCGACCGGTTCGCTCGTTGCCGGTGCCGGCGCCGTGCTTGCGATCACCGCGGTCTCCATCAACGTCTTCGCCCTCCTGCTCCTGGCATTGATGATGCTCGGCGCCGGATCGGCCGCCAACCTGCAGGCCCGATTCGCCGCCACCGACCTGGCGAGCCAGGCCTTCCGAGCCCGCGATCTGTCGATCGTGGTCTGGTCCACGACGATCGGTGCCGTCCTCGGACCGAACCTGTTCGGCCCCGGCGAGGTCGTCGGCGCCGCCCTGGGCCTGCCGCCGATGACGGGTGCCTTCGCGTTCTCCCTGCTCGCCACGGTGGGCGCGGCGATCGTGTACACGATCGGGCTGCGACCCGACCCACTCCTGACCGCCCTCGCTGCCCGGGGAACGGACGCAGCAGCGCCCCGCCCCCGCGGCGGCCTGGTCATCCTGCGCACCACCGCTTCCGCCCGTTATGCCGTCGCTGTGATCGCACTGAGCCATGCCACGATGGTCGCCCTGATGTCGATGGCTCCCGTGCACCTGCGCGAGCACGGCGCCACCCTCACGGTCGTGGGCCTCACGATCAGCCTCCACGTCGCCGGAATGTACGCCCTCTCCCCCGTTTTCGGCTGGCTGGCCGACCGGGCAGGGCGGATGCCCGTCATCCTTGCCGGCCAGGCCCTGCTGCTCTCGTCACTCACGCTCTTCTGGCTCGCCGGAGACTCGAGCACCGTCATGACGATCGGCCTGATCCTGCTCGGACTCGGCTGGTCGGCATCCGTCGTCGCCGGCTCAGCCCTCATCGGTGAGGCGGTCGGCCTGAACGACCGTGCAGCCCTCCAGGGCTTCTCCGACCTGTCGATGAATGCGGCCGGCGCCCTCGGCGGCGCCCTGGCCGGCCTGATGCTCGGCGCCGTCGGCTATTCCGGGCTCGGCCTGGCCACCATGGCTTTGGCCGGCGTTGTCGTGGTCTGGTCGATCGCCCGGGCCGCCGGCAGCCGCGGCTCCTCCGTCGCCTGAGCCGTCGGAACTCGACACCGGCCCGGTTCCGGGCGCGATACGACACTGCACTCGTGGCGTGACAGAAGTCTTATTACTGGTCAAGAGGGAAATCCGATAGCATGCAAGCTCGCCGTTCGTCACGGCGATGCCCACAGCGCGTCGATCCTCCGGTCATCCGGGGTACTCCAGGAGAATCACTTGGCCACTGCACGGTTCATGACCTTGATCGCGGCCGGTGCCGCTCTGACCATCGCGTTGTCGGCTGCTGCCGCCTGGGGCGCCGCGAGCGCCACCCTCTCGGCCCAGTCGACCAGTGTGGTCGCATCTGCGGCGAATCCGCCCGCGCCCGCATCCACGGGGGACGGTCCAGCGACCGGTGCCACGGGAACGACCGGTGCCAGCGGCACGGCCGGCACGAACGGCACGAACGGTACGAACGGTACGAACGGCACGGCGGGTGCTACCGGGCGTGCTGGCGCCAACGGCTCGATGGGGGCCGCCGGGCCAGCGGGCGTTCAGGGCATCATCGGATTGACGGGTCCGACGGGAGCCAACGGAACAGCGGGCAAAACCGGCATCCAGGGTGCCGCCGGATCGCTGGGGGCGACAGGAGCCACAGGGGCCACAGGCATGACCGGGCCGACGGGAGCAACCGGAACCACCGGCGCCAACGGCGCCAACGGCATCGACGGAATCGCTGGGACGACGGGTTCACCGGGTGCCACGGGCCCTGGCGGCGATGTCGGAGCAACAGGGCCGACCGGCGCCCAGGGCCCCGTCGGGCTTACGGGCGCGACCGGGCTCACCGGGCAGCCCGGTCTCACCGGAGCCACCGGAGCCAGCGGAGCCACGGGGGCCACCGGAGCCACGGGAGCCACCGGGCAGACCGGCGCTCAAGGCGCTCTCGGACTCACCGGGGCGACCGGGGCGCCGGGCCTTGACGGCAAGGACGGCCAGAAAGGCGATACCGGGGCCCAGGGTGTGATGGGCGCGACGGGGATCCAGGGAATGACGGGGGTCGCCGGAACGGCCGGGGTCCAGGGGATCATCGGCCTCACCGGCCCGACCGGGCAGCAGGGCATGATGGGAATTGCGGGAGCGACCGGCAGTCAGGGCGCCGCAGGCCAGACCGGTGCCACCGGTCCCATCGGACTCACAGGTCTTACCGGCGCCACCGGACCCGTCGGTCTCACCGGTCTCACCGGCGCCACCGGACCCGTCGGTCTCACCGGTCTCACCGGTCTCACCGGCGCCACCGGACCTACCGGAAGCCCAGGCCTCGACGGCGCTACCGGCGCACAGGGGCCGAAAGGCGATACCGGAGCGACCGGAGCAACCGGGGCTGCGGGTCCCGTCGGCCCGGCGGGCGGCTCGGTCGCGGCCGCTGTGGCACTGGGGTTCCCGGCGGAATGCGCGGCTTCTGGGAGCCCGGCGCTCGTGACCGTCGGCTTCGGCACAGTCGCCAACCCAAGCAGCAGGATGTTCGCGGCACCGACGGTGTGCATCGTCAGGTCCATGTCTGCCACGGTCACCTCCGGCTCTGGGAGTACCCAGACGGGCAGGGTCGAGTGGTCGCCGGTCTACCTCGATCTCGGCGCTTCGACGTCGACGGCCCTCCTGGAGAGTTCGATGCTGAGCGGAAGGCCGTTCACATCGCTGAAGATCCAGCTCGGCACCGACCCCGGGCTCACGGGAGGCGCCTCCTGCACGGCCCTCACGACCGTGCCCTGTGATCGTTCCGCGGGATCCCTCGTGTACACCTTCGACAGCTCAGAGCTCACCGCATTTTCAGCCGGCGTGGCGACGGATTCCAATGCACCGATCGCGGTCGGCTGGGTGGGAATCCATATCAGCAGGGTGGGCGTGGGCGCGCAATACGATTCGGCCCTCGACGCCTCCACTGATGCCGCTTCCCCAGAGGGAACCGTCCTGGGGGAATGTGCCTCGACCATGCCGCTTGACCGGTTCGCCACGATCAGCGGGGTGGTCGGCCCGCTTCCCCAACAGCGTTTCGCGGTGGCCTCGGGCGACGGATGCCTCCGGTTCAGCGCCCCGGGATCGGTGACCACGCGCGGGCATGCCTACGTCGACTCGATGAAGCTCACTCTCGCCGATACCGGCGACGTGGCGATCGGCAGCATCGTCGACGGCACGGTTCGAACTCTCACGCTCACGGACCAGAATCCCAGCGACCATCGCCCCGTGAGCGTGACCACCCTGACCGGGGTGTTCTCGAATGCGGCCGTGGGCCAGGGCAACGCAAACAACGGTGCAGCCCTGGAATTCGTGATTCAGAAATTCACCCAGACCTACTACTCGATCGACACCCGGCAGGTGATCGGGACCAGCTCCTGGAACTTCCAGACCGGCACGGCCTCGTGAATCGGTCGGCTAGGGTCGAATCATCGTTCGGTGCACCGCTGGCGAGTGAAAGTCAGGTTGTCCCATGAGTGTCATGTCTGTGCCCGAATCCCTGCCCGTCCCCGAGAAGCCGGCAGATCCGGGAGCGCTCGGGCTGGGCGCATTCGCACTCACCACCTTCGTGCTGAGCCTGGCGAACACCGGCTGGGTGCCCGCGGCCGGCGCATCCGTGCTGGCTGTCGCGCTCTTCTACGGCGGACTTGCACAATTCGCGGCCGGAATGTGGGAGTTCGCGAGGGGCAATACCTTCGCGGCAACGGCGTTCACCTCGTATGGAGCCTTCTGGCTCTCGTTCTGGTGGCTGGAGACCAACCCGGCCGTTGCCCAGCAGGCGGGACCGAGTGGAGTGGGTGCCTACCTGCTGGCCTGGGCCATCTTCACCGGATATATGACGATTGCGGCGGTGAAGACGAATCGGGTCACGCTCGTCGTGTTCGCTTTGCTCACGGTGACGTTCCTTGCCCTCGCGATCGGTGCCTTCACAGGACTCGGCGGCATCAGCCAGGCGGGCGGCTGGCTCGGCCTGGCGACGGCGCTCGCCGCCTGGTACGGCTCGGCGGCCACGGTCGTGAACGCGACCTGGGGACGCATCCTGGTTCCGGTGGGTGCTCCCCGCTCTTAGGAATCTGCGGGTTCCCGCACCGTGATCGCGTCCAGCTCGGTGGTCTTCCGGGCGTCGGATCGCAGTG
Source organism: Cryobacterium sp. 10I5 (assembly GCF_035019865.1). NCBI lineage: Bacteria > Bacillati > Actinomycetota > Actinomycetes > Micrococcales > Microbacteriaceae > Cryobacterium > Cryobacterium sp. 10I5. Next base: position 14,053 of record NZ_JASJVI010000018.1, on the reverse strand, counting down.
AGGAATGCCCGTCCGCCCAACTACTGAGCAGATGCGCCGACTGACGGTCATCGAGGGACAGGAACACGCTCGCTCCGAACATGATGTCGCCGACCGAACCAGGGTCGTCCTCGGCGAGTGAACCGGCCAGGTCCCGGCAGGCCGACCGTTCGCGCGCAAAGCCGGCTTCGACGTGCACATCGAAATACCGGGCCACGCTGTCGTCAAAACCGAGCCGCTGGAATCCATCGGAGTACAAGCGGCTAGGAATCGTCGACGTCATCTCGAACGCGGCCAGGTGCCCGACGATCGCGCCGCGCAGGCGCCGGTTGAGCCCGAACATCGAGATCGCATTGAAGGAAGCGAGCGTGATGGCCGGCACCGCGTCGACGGATGCGTCGTAGCCCCCGTCGAGCCCCGCCGCCAGCAGGGCGGCCGCGAACAGGACCGAGTGCATCCGCTCGACCCGCTCGTCGCCGTATTCATCGGTGAGGATTTCAATGAGGGCGGACTTGGACCGACCGGCCAGGCGCGGGATCCCCCAGGCGTACGGATCCGCTTCCCTGAGCGCGTAGACCGAGCGGTGGACGAGGAGCTCGAGGGCCTGCTGCCGGGAGGCCGCGCGCGCCACGAAAAGTGCCAGGCCTGGGTTGTGCTCGTGCCCGGTCAGGGTGAACAGTGCACGGGCGACGTCGTCGCGGGTCGCCGTAGGCAGTGGTGGCTGCGGCGCCGAGGCCCGCAGTGCGGCCTCGAAACCGTGCTCGAGGATGACACGTGCGGCCAGGATATCGGGATGCCATTCCCACTCCTCGTCGCCCGGAACAATTCCGTCGTAGTGCAGGCGGTATAGCAGGAAGAGAGTCAGCTGCAGGTCTTCATCGACCAGGATGTCTGGGACGCGACCGAGGGCACCGACCGCCAGCGCCTCGAACCCGCCGAGGCCGGTCCCTCCGCGTTCGGTGGGCCCGGAGAGTGCGGCGAGGAGCCGTTCGCTGACCGGGCCGCGAGCTGACAGGGTGGCGCAAGAGACGGTGGAGTGGAGCATGGAGCCTCGTTCCAGTACTGCGATCGAGTCGCGACGGTATGCCGACGTGACGATTCAAACGCCCTCCACCGAAAACAAGAGGCAGGCGTGGACTGTTCGCCGGTTCTGGATTGGAAACAGTCACTAGTAAGACGTGACTCGACCTCGAATCGTCACGATCGCGGGGAATGTTGGTGGTGAACGGCCGTCCTCCGGCGACGGCTGGAGTCGATCGAAAGCCGTAACCATGTCTTAGGTTGGGATCATGAAGCCGTTTGATCGCGATCCCAGCTCTGATCGGGACAAAATGTACGACCTGCTAGGTCAGGCGACCGACGTCCCCGTCGAGACACGCCACACACGGTGGACTCGTCGCCTGGGCGCCGCCGCTGCAGGCATAGTTGTCCTGGCTGTGGTCGGTGTCGTCTGCGTGGGCCTCCCGATCGCCTTCACCGCGGGCGGAACGACCGTCACGCGAGCACTCGTCCCCGACTCCACGTCGTCCCTGGCCAGGCTCAGCGATGAACTCAGCACGGTCCCCGGTGTCGCCTCCGTGGGCGACGCACAGTGGAGCTCGCCGCACGTTCGGTGCGAGTCGCGCGCACCGTCCTGGCGGATGCGTCGGTGACGGCCACCCTCCCCGGTCCCACACTCCGAAACGACTCATACTCGCCCGACCGGATCCCAGACGACGGAACGAACGGGTCCCGGACCGTGCTGCTCGAGTCCGTGGGCAGTTCCCTCACCGGGGCATTCGCCCTGGCCACTGCTCTCGACAGCCGCAACGACATCGTCGGATATTCCGTGTCCGGCACCTACGCGCAAATCGTCTTCCGTGCCGGCACCGATCCCGCTCTCGCCGTGGCCCAGCTAGATCTTTTGTCGCACTGGGCGAACATCCGCACCTTTGTCGAGAACTCCACCGGCGGCTGGTCGTTTCAGGAACATCCATGAAACGCGACCACAGGCTCTCCCGACCGCTGAAGGACACCCTTAGGACAGCCACGGTCGCATCGTCAGGCGCCCGGCGACACTCCTGCTGATACTCTTCCGGCAGAGCGCCTCACGTGCGCACAGCACGCACGGCAGACAGGCGGTCATGTCCAACACTCCGGCGCTTGCGCCCAGACTCGGCACCGGTGATGCCGTGATGATCGGCCTCGGCTCGATGATCGGCGCGGGCATCTTCGCGGCTTTCGCCCCCGCCGCCGCGGCAGCGGGCGGCGGTCTCCTGATCGGGCTCACCATCGCGGCCGTGGTCGCATACTGCAACGCCTCGTCATCGGCGCAGCTCGCCGCCCAGTACCCGACGTCCGGTGGCACCTACGTCTATGGCCGGGAGCGCCTCGGCGAGTGGCCCGGATTCCTCGCCGGGTGGAGTTTCGTGATCGGCAAGACCGCGAGCTGCGCGGCCATGGCGGTTACGTTCGCCGCGTACGCTGCGCCGGCCGGTTGGGACAGACCCGTCGCCGTCGCCGCAGTCCTGACCCTGGCGACGGTCAACTATTTCGGCGTCACGCGCACGGCCGGCCTGACCCGGGTCATCGTCGTCCTCGTCCTGATCGTGCTCGCGGTCGTCGTGATCGGTGGCCTCACCGGTGGCGGAACGCATCCGCTCGACCTCGGCGCCAATCTGTTCGCGGGCAGCTGGTACGGAATCCTGCAATCCGCGGGCCTGTTGTTCTTCGCCTTCGCCGGCTACGCCCGCATCGCAACGATGGGCGAGGAGGTCAGGAATCCGAAGCGCACCATCCCCCGGGCGATCATGACCGCGCTCACAATTGCGCTTGTCATCTATGCGATCATCGCGGTCACCGTGCTCTTCGTAGTCGGGCCGGACCGGCTCGCAACCTCCGTGGCACCCCTCGTCGACGTCGTCACGGCCGGCAGCTGGGCCTGGGCCGCCCCTCTGGTGCGACTCGGCGCCGCCCTGGCCTCGCTCGGAGCGCTCCTCGCGCTCGTAGCCGGCGTCGGCCGCACGACCCTGGCCATGGCCCGCACCCGCGACCTGCCCACCTGGCTCGCCGCGGTCCACCCGCGATACCACGTGCCGCACCGTGCCGAAATCGCCCTCGCCATGGTGGTGAGCGCACTCGTCCTCACCGTGGACCTCCGCGGCGCAATCGGGTTCTCCTCGTTCGGGGTCCTGGTCTATTACTTCGTTGCCAATGTGGCCGCATTCACCCAGGCCCGCGAAATGCGTCGGTATCCGAAGCTGCTCCAGGTCGTCGGCGCCGGCGGATGCCTCGTCCTGGTCGCGACCCTGCCCCAGGTTTCCATCATCGCCGGTGTGATCGTCCTTATTGTCGGCGTCGGGTACCGGCTCATCGGTCGCCGGCACCCGGAACGCTCCTGAGCCGATCTGGGGAATCTCCTCGCTGCGGTTGCGGACGAGACTGGAACGCTCAGTCCCCAGCCGTCCCTTGGCCGTGGAGGACGACGGGGAGCCAGACGCGCATGGAGGACGGGCCACGGTTTGCCCAGGCACAGTAGGGAATGAGATTCACGTCATAGCCCGTGTGGTCGGTGCCTGACCAGGCGCCGACGGAATAAGGCCAGTCGGGTTTCGGGATCGCCGCGGACAGCACCCGGGCCCGCACGCCCGTCGTCGTTGCGATGAGGTCGACACCGTCGTCGAGGAGGATTCCGGCCAGCGCCTGCCCGTCCGGCAGGTCGGTGGATTCGAGGCACATCACGAGCGGGCCGCGCTCAACGGCCGCCGTTCCGCGAACAGCGTCGATCAACGGATGCGGCCGCGTGAGTCGCGGAGTCATCGGCAGGTGGAGTGTCATTTCGTCACCGGCGCGGAAGGCACGCAAGACCGTGATCGTCGTCCCGGAGCCCGGGAGCGGTATCCCGTTGACGTGCACGGCTGCACGGCCGACTGCCCACGCGGGAATGCGGAAGGAGACAGAAGCCACGGTATCCGGTGCCTCACGGATGAGCACGGAGACTCCGCCGTCGAACGGGTATCCCGTTCGCACGCCGAGGGAGATCGAGCCCGTCTCGAGCTGGGTCGACACGTCATAGTCCCCGTACTGGTGCAGTTGCACTCCTGTGCCCGTCTTGGTCACGAAGTACAGGTTCACGCTGGCGAGGGTGCGGGCAATGTTGGTCGGGCAGCAGGACACCTCGAACCAGGGCGCGCGCAGGCTCGACTGGGCTCGCACGCTGATCTCGTCTTCCTCTGGCACTGTACCGTCCACGCGCTGGTGCAGCGTGTTGGTGTAGAAGAAGGCCCTGCCGTCCTCGCGAGGCGAGGCCAAAATGTTGTTGAGGAGCGTGCGCTCGATCAGGTCTGCGTACTTGGGATCACCGCTCTGCAACAGCAACCGCCAACTCAACATCACTGAAGCGATGCCGGCGCACGTTTCGGCGTACGCGCGGTCGGGCGGCAGCTCATAGTCCTCTCCGAAGGCCTCGTCCAGGTGATGCGACCCGACGCCGCCCGTAATGTATGTCCGCCGCGCGACGGTGTTCTCCCATTGGGTGGCGACCGCCGCGGCAAGCGCCGCGTCACCGGTCTCGACGGCAACGTCGAAAGCCCCGGAAGCAAGGTACAGCGCCCGCACGGCGTGACCGCGGAGAGCTGTGGCCTCCCGCACCGGCAGGTCGTCGAGGAAATATTCCGCGCCGAACCGGTCAGCCTTCAGCAGCCCGCGCCCGCGCCGCTCGACGAGGATGCCTGCGAGCTCGAGGTAGCGGGCGTCGCCGGTGGCGCGGGAGAATTCGACGAGAGCGACCTCGATCTCCGGGTGCCCGCACACCGCGTCGCGGCCGCCTGGACCGAACTCGGAGTAGACGTGGTCGGCGAGCAGCCTGGCAACCTGAACGAGCTCATCGTCGCAACCGGATCGCAGCCGTGCCACCGCGGCCTGGATGAGATGACCGAAACAGTAGAGCTCGTGGCCCCACTCGAGGTTCGAGTAACGCTGTGGCTGACCGGCGCGCCCGAAGCTCGTGTGCAGGTACCCGTCGGGCTCCTGGGCGGCCTCGACGCGGGCGACGAGGGAACGATACGCGGATTCGAGGGCATCGCCCGGCTTGCGTCCGAGTTCCCAGGCCATCGCCTCGAGGAGCTTGTACACCTCGGAATCCACGAATTCGATTCCGGCATGGTCGGTCCCCAGTGTGCCGAGAGCGGCACGATCGAAGTTGCCGATCCAGCCGATCCGCTCCATCCACCGCTCGCAGTGACCGAGGATGACCCTGGAATTCAGCTCTTGTTTCTCCTGCCAGAACCCCCCGGTGAGTGAGACCTCGTCTGGTCCGAGCGCTTGAAGTGCGCCCGTTGACGGCTGAACAGGACCGCCGCGGAGTGTCGGTGGTGCAATACGAGAGGGCATGTTTCTATCTTTCGGTCAGCTGTCGGACGCTCGGATGAGCGCTTCCTGCGCGAGCAGGAGGTAGGAGCTCGCGGTCCAGGTGTACGCCCGGTCGCGGAGGCCCTCGCCGGTCTGCGCGTCGAAATTCTCCGCGAAGCCCGATTTCTCACACAGGCTGCGGAAGCGCTCACTGACGATGTCGGCCAGCGTCGCAAAGCCGGCGCGCCTGAGCCCGTCCTCGGCGATGACTGTCGACGGTGCCCAGATCGGACCTCGCCAGTACCCGTCGGACTCATAGTTCGGCGACGAGGGAAGTTCGGTCGCGGGGCCCCACAGGGTGAGGTGCCCGGCGATGGAGGCCGCCACACGTTCGCGCACCTCGATCGGCAGGAAATCGGCCGCGACGATCGCCAGGAGGTTCAGAAGGCTCGTCGCGGAACTCGTGCGGCCGCTCAGCGGAGCGCGGGCGATGAAGGTGTCGCCGTCCCACAGCTCGGCGAGCAGGGCGGCTGCCATCGCATCGCGTTCGGTACGACGGGTCGCCCCTGTACCCAGGCCCAGTTCGTCGGCCAGCCTCGCGATTGTGTCGAGCTGCAGCACCAGAAAGGCGGCGAGATCCGGCGCCTCGATGACCCTGTCACTGTCGAAGGTCGAGGAATTGTCCCAGCCGCTGTCGTTCCCGTGCTGATAGTGCGCAAGCTCGTGTCCGGCCATGCGGCGTGAATTGAGCCAGAAGTCCGTCCAGGCCGAGAGCTCGTGATAGACGGCCGTGAGGTCTTCCGGACATAGAACTCCGGGCATCCGCTGCCGCAGCTTGTCGAACGCCCATCCGTGGATGGGAGGCTTGACGAAGTTGTAGAGGATCTCGGAGTGGGTGACCGAGTCGGGTAGTGCGCCGGACGCGTCCTGGTGGTCGAAGATGAGCCGGAACTGCGCGAGTGCCGCGGCCGGGTCGCCCGGAGCAAGCGCCAGTGCGTTGAAACAGTGGTCCCAGCTCCACACCTTGTCCATCCAGTGCATCGACATCAGGATCGATTCCTGCCTGAGGAAACCGAGCGGTCGAACCGTCGCCGACCACATCACGTAGGCGGCAAGGGCTGCCGCGGGCGTTCGTGCGTCCCTCCAGCCGGCGAGTCGGTCGAGGTAGGCGGAGAAGTCCCGGGCGGTGGCGCGTTCGACGTCGGTGAAGCCGATCAGGGGGAGGTAGCTCGGTCGTGCCGATTCGAATTCCTCGATCGCGACCTCCCAGCCGTCGCCCCCTGATGCGACCGCACCCCGGACGTGGACGCCGAGGGCCTCGGCGCCCACCAGGTGCAGGTCGCCCTTCAGGCTCGTGACACGATATCGACGCCCGGTTTCGTACGACGTGAAGACGGCGGCACCGTCGATCGGATCGCGAAAGAGATACGTGCCCGTAAACGGCGTCAGGCCGGTCGATGCGTCCCCTATTCTGAGGCTAATTCCCCGTCCACGGATGCGCAGGCAGGTCACTCCGTCAAAGGCCGCGTCGATCTCGCCGTCCGACGCGGTCCAGGTCAAGAGGGAGGGAGATGCCGTGATGGCCGTCTCGGTTCGCGTTCCGTCGGTCTCAGGGACGAGCACGAAGACGGCGTGCATTCCGGTCTGGTGCGAGACCAGGTGAACGTCCTCCGCGGTGGTGTGCAGAGCCACAACCGGCGAGAGGTCGAACCAGGCGCCTTTTGTGCTGAACGGGATATCGCGAACATCGAAGGTGAGCGCCTGCGCTGTCTGGGGCTGGACGGTGGTGGTCATGCTGAGCCTTTCGGTAGGTACCCGGCGTCGGGCCGATACGGGCGCGGCGGCACGCCCGGGCGCTCGCGTCGCCTTCGAGGCGGGCGGGAGCCCTCGGTGCGTGCCGGTTGATCAGTCCTTTACTGCGCCGGCGGTCACGCCGGCGGCCACGTACCGCTGGGCGACGATGAGCAGGATTGCCGCCGGAATCGACGCGACCACGGCGGTCGCCATGATGGCATTCCACTGCGAGGTGTTGTTGCCGATGTACTTGTAGATGCCCAGGGTGATCGGCAGGAATTGCCCGCTCCGGGAGAGGGTCGACGCGAAGATGAAGTCGGACCAAGCCCACAGGAAGGCGAACAGTGAGACCGTGATCGCAGAGTTCCGGCTTACGGGCAGGATGATCGACCGGAAAGTGCGCCACGGGCCCGCTCCGTCGACCGTGGCCGCCTGAATGAGCTCGTTGGGGATACCGGACATGAAAGCCGTGAAGAGGAGAACACCGAAAGGAACGGCGATCGTCGAATCAGCGAGGATCAGCCCACCGACGGTATTGAGGAGTCCGCTGTTCAGATAGATGGCGTAGAACCCCATCGCCATCACGACTCCGGGGATCATCTGCGCGACCAGCAGGATGAACGTGAGCGGAGCCGCACCCCGCAAGCGGAGTTTGGCGAGCGCGTAGCCGGCAGGCGCGGAGATGACGAGCGTGACGACAACCGTGCCGAGGCCGATCAGCAGACTCGTGCCGAGATACGGCAACTGCTGTGAAAGGACCGCCGTGTAGCCGTCGAGCGTCGGTGAAAATGGGAAAAGGTTGGGCGGGGAATCGCGCAGATCGCTTGTCTTCGTGAAGGAGACGTTGATCATCCAGTACACGGGAAAGAGCATGACAGCGGTGAGAAGGAGTCCGATCGCGGTCTTCCACCAGGAGCGTCGATGAGACATTATTTCTCCGTCCTGTTCTGAATGCGCAGATAGATGAACCCGAAGATCAGGGCGATCAGGATCAGAACGTTTCCGACGGCCGCAGCCGGGCTGAAGTCAGGATTGCCCGTTCCGAAGGCCTCTCGGTAGGACCACGTCGCGAAGGTGGTCGACGAATCCCCCGGACCGCCTGCGGTCATGATCCAGATGATATCGACGACTTTCAGCGTGTAGATCAGCCCGAGCAGGATCGTGATGAGCGAAACCGGGCGCAGCAACGGGAAGGTGATCCGCCAGAATTTCTGCCACGCGTTCGCGCCATCGAGGGAGGCAGCCTCGTAGAGGTCCTCGGGAATGTTTTGCAGACCCGAGTAGAGGACGACGAGGTTGAACGGGATCCCCAGCCAGATGTTCGCGATGATCACGGACGCCAACACGAGATCCGGTGAGGTCAGCCAGTTCACGGGTGCGACCCCGATCACACTGAGGGCCGAGTTGATCACCCCGTTGTCCGAGTTCATCATGGACGACCATGTCGACGCCGACACGATCAGTGGGAGCAGCCACGGAACCAGGAACAACCCTCGCAAGACGCCGTTCAGTCGGAAGTTGTTCCGGAAGAAGACCGCGAGGATGAGGCCGATGCCGAACTGGAATGCGATGGAGACGACGGTGAACAGCGCCGTGTTTGTCAGCGCCTTGGCGAACGTTTTCGATCCGAAGACAGCGACATAGTTTTCGATGCCGACGAATGCGGCATTGCCCTGCACGAAGGCGCGCGGGGTGTAGTCGTGGAGGCTCAGTTCGATGTTCCGATAGAGCGGGAAGGCGTAGAAGATGATGAGGTAAGCGATGAGAGGGGCGACGAAGGCCAGGGCAACCCACTGGTTGGTGCCGAAAGAAGTTCGCCTCGATCTTTTTTTCGGGGGGAGTGGAGCGGATGTGCCGACCGCCCCACCCGCGTCGGGGCGTGCGGCCCCGACGCGGGCAGGAAGTGTGGTCATGGTGGGATGCCCTTCGTGTTCTCGGTAGGAGGCTTTGGTCTACTTGGCGATAGCTGCCGCGGCAGCGGTCTGGGCTTCCTTGAGCGCTTCCGTGGGCGTCATCGCACCGCTGAGTGCGTTCTGGATGGCGGTATAGACCTGCTCTGAGATCTTCGGGTAGTTCGCACCGAGGTTGTCGCTGGTGCGCCCTTTGGCTGCCTTCACGGCGTCGACCCACACCGAGAGTTCCGGGTGTTCGACGAGGAGGGCGGCCTGGCCTGCCGTGGTCGCGGGGATGTAGTACGCGAACGTGTCTGCGGTCTTGACCTGGCCCGCAGTGGTGCTCATACATTCAACGATCTTCTTGGACACGTCGTAGCGCGCCGTGTCCTTCTGGGTCGGGATGACCATGAACTCGCCTCCGGTCGGTGCGGGTGCAGCTCCCCCGGCCTCAGCCGGGATGGTGATGTAACCGGTCTTGAAGCTGGCCTTCGCCGCGCTGTTGACCTGCCACGTGCCGTTCACCGCGAAGCCGAAGTCACCGGTGAGGAATTCCTCCCAGTTGGTGTTCTGCGAATTCGTGATGACCGAGTTCGGCGCGAGGCCCTGGTTGACCCAGTCGGTCCACAGTGTCAACGCAGAAATCGCCTGGGTCGAGTCGAGCTTGTTGAGATTGGCTCCGGCTCCCCAGAAGAACGGCAGAAACTGAAAGGTTCCTTCTTCGCTCGCGAAGCCGGCGAAGGTGATGCCTTTGTGACCGGCGGTCTTGACCTGCTGCAAGGCTGCGGTGAGGCTGGCCCAGTCGGTGACCGTCGCGGGATTAACACCCGCCGCGTCGAGGACGTCCTTGTTGTAATAGAGCGCGAGGGTGTTGGCGCCGACGGGAATGCCGTACGTCTTGCCGTCGAGGACACCGGCCCCGAGGAGATTGGGGTCGATCGCGGACGTGTCGAGGCCGATGGACTCCATGTCGTTGAGGGCGCCGGTGTCTGCCAGGGTCGTCACGGCCGGGTTGTCGAGGAGGATGACGTCGGCTGCGGTGCCCTCCTGGGCGGCCAGCAGGGACTGGTTGGTGAGCGACTGGGAGTCGTACGCCGTGCGTTTGATGGTCACGCCGGCGTCGACACCGCAGGCATCGATGCGCTTGGCCCAGTCAGAGCTGGCGTCGTGCTGGGGATACGGATCCCACACCGTGTACTCGGTGCTGCCGGCACTGCTGGAGCTGCCACCGGCAGCCGAGCATCCGACCATGGCCAGTGCGAGGGTCGCGACCCCGGCCACTGCCATCGTGCTACGTACGAACTTCATTGTCATCACGTTTTTCCTTCATTGGAAGAGGGCAGGAATATCAGAGCAGAATTGTGAAACAAATAAAACTAGTTTCAATAGGGCGAGGCTAGCACTGCGCTTCCCGGTACGTCAATTGGAATTTGTCTCTTTTGTCAGTGAATTGCGGGACACGCGGGGTACAGTCTTTTCTCGTAGGGTTTCACGACACTCGGCCGGGCGATGACTCGGCTTAGACATCGGTTTCAGGGGCGAAAGGACATCATGGGCAAGACGAATGACGCAGTCACCCTCGCCGACGTGGCGCGTGCCGCCGGCGTGTCTATTGCGACGGCGTCCAAGGCCCTCAATGGCAAGACCGTCGTCCGCGAGGCAACCCGGCAGCACGTCGAGGAGGTGGCCCGCAGCCTCGCCTTCACTCCCAACCCGTTCGCCCGCGCACTCAATTCTTCGATCACGGGCACTATCGGCGTCCTGACGGCGGACCTCGCAAACAGGTTCGTCGTTCCGATTCTTCTCGGCGTCGAAGACGCCTTCGGTGCGGACTCCACGTCGGTCATCCTCACGGATGCCCGAAACGACTCCATCCGGGAGTCGCACCAGTTGCGCACCCTCATGGCGAAACGAGTCGACGGCATCATCGTCCTGGGCGACAGCGACACGTCCCGCCCTTCGATCACGGACCAGGTGACCGTGCCGGTGGCCTATGCGTTCGCCGCCAGCCAGGACCCGAAGGACTCGTCATTCACGACGGACAATTCCCAGGGCACCGACCTCGCCATCGACCACCTCGTCTCCCGGGGCCGACGCACTATCGTCGCGATCAGCGGCGATCCCACCTTCTCGGCGGCTGTCGAACGACTCACCGGCGCCACCCAGGCGATGCAGCGGCATGGCCTGCAGCTTGTCGGCGGTGAAAACCTGTACGGCGACTGGAGCGAGGACTGGGGCCGGCAGTGCGTGCATGCCCTCATCGAGGCCGGGCACCACTTCGACGCGATCTTCTGCGCCAGCGACCAGATCGCCCGGGGCGCCATCGAGCAATTGCGGGATGAGAACCTCCGCGTGCCCGAGGACGTCGCCGTCGTCGGCTACGACAACTGGGAACTGTTCAGCGTGCATTCACGCCCGCCGATCACCACGATCGACATGAATCTCCAGGAGCTGGGCCGGGCGGTGGCACGCGAACTCATCGACGCCATCAAGAGACAGCCGCATCCGGGACTGCACCGCGTCCCGGTGCGCCTCATCCCGCGCGCATCCACGACGCGGCTCTGAAACCGTCGTTTCGCACGCCCGTAACGCCGCACCCGGTCGGCACCGGCATCCGCTCAGATCAGGCCGTGACGGCGGAAGGCGTTCCAGACCCCGTCGTCGAGCACGGCGGTGGTGACCTCGTCGGCGTGGGACTTGACCTCGTCGATGGCATTGCCCATCGCGATGCCGACACCGCAGACCTGCAGCATTTCGATGTCGTTGCTGCTGTCTCCGATGCCGATGGCGGATGCCGCGTCGAGGCCGAGCAGGTCGAGCAGCTGCAGGATCGTGGTGCCCTTGTTCACCCCGCCGAGGGTCACCTCGCCGCTGCCGCGACCCATGTGGGGAATGGTGCCGGTGATGACGTGGAAATCGTCGCCAAGCGCGGTCGAGACGCGATCGAACGCCCGGAGGTCGCCGGCCAGGAAGACCGACTTGGCGATGCCCCTGAACGACAGCGGCCGCACGTCGGCGAAGGCCTTCAGGACCGGGTGTTCGTCGGGTCCGGTGACGGAGGCGAGGTCTGGCCGGGGATCGCCCTTTCGTTCCCTGTCATCCTCGAGATAGGTCGCGTAGCGCGCGCGCACTCCGGCGCTCGGGTAGAGCTTGTCGTAGGACTGCAGGTAGAAATCGTAGCCCGCGGCCTCGTAGAACCCGACCATCCGGGCGACCGCTGCTTCGGGCATCGTGCGGGAGATCACGACGTCGTCGCCGACTTCGGCGAATCCGCCGCCGGCGCTGATCGCCCCGTCGAAGCCGATCTCCCGGATCGCCGGGTAGATCTCCACCGACGCCCGCCCCGTGCTCAGGTACACCAGGTGACCGTTCTGTCGGGCGAGGCGCACCGCCTCGATCGAGGAGGGTGCGATCGCCTCCCCGGAGTCGATGAGGGTGCCGTCGACGTCGACGAAGGCGATGCGGGGGGAAATCATGATCTGCTCCAGACGAGGCCGCCTCCGGGACAGTGCGTCCAGGAGGCAGCCGACGGGACGAACCCGTTTGCTTCTACGCTATCGGGTGAGGCTTGCACCGTTGGATCGGATGACCTCGGCGTACCAGTCGAACGACTTCTTCTTGAGGCGGTCGAGGGTGCCCGTGCCGTCGTCGTTGCGGTCGACGTAGATGAACCCGTACCGCTTGCTCATCTGTGCCGTGCTGGCGCTGACGAGGTCGATGCAGCCCCAGGAGGTGTACCCCATCACGTCGACGCCGTCGGCGACGGCCTCGCCGACCTGAACGAGGTGATCGTTGAAGTACTCGATGCGGTAGTCGTCGATGACGGTCTTCCGGCCATCCACCGTGACGAGCTCGTCATTGGCCCCGAGGCCGTTCTCGACGATGAAGAGCGGCTTCTGCCAGCGGTCCCAGAACTGGTTGAGCACGATGCGCAGGCCGACCGGGTCGATCTGCCAGCCCCACTCGGATGCCTTCAGGGTCGGATTCGCGACGCCGGGAAAGATGTTCCCTTCGCCCATGACCCGCTTTGAGTTGTCGGCGGTCTCCGCCACGCTCACGTAGTAGCTGAACGAGACGAAGTCGACGGTGTTCTCCTTGAGCAGCGCCCGGTCCTCGTCGGTGATCACGAGTTCGACGCCCTGGTCGCGCAGGCTGCGCAGGTAGTACCCGGGATATTCCCCGCGCACGTGGATGTCGCCGAAGGCGAGGTTGGTGCGTTCGGTGGTGAGCGAGGCCATCACGTCGTCGGGATCGGGCGACAGCGGGTAGACCGGCATCGCGAGGATCATGCAGCCGACCCGGGCGGACGGCGCCAGCTCGCGGGCGGCCTTGGTGGCGAGCGCGCTCGCCACCAGCTCGTTGTGCACGGCCTGGTACAGGTCGGTCCGGGTGAGCTGGTCCTTCGGGGTGTTGATGCCGCCGGACAACAGCGGGGCGTGCAGCACGGAGTTGATCTCGTTGAAGGTGAGCCAGTACTTCACCCGGGCACCATAGCGGGCGAAGAGCACCCGGGCGTACCGCTCGTAGAATCCGATCAGGTCACGGTTGACCCAGCCGTCGTAGGTCTCCGTCAGGTGCAACGGGGTCTCGTAGTGCGAGATGGTCACCAATGGTTCGATGCCGTGCTTCTCGCACTCGTCGATCACACGGTCGTAGAACGCGAGCCCTTCCTCATTGGGTTCCGTCTCGTCGCCGAGGGGGAAGATCCTGCTCCAGGCGATTGAGAAGCGGAAGGTGCGGAATCCCATTTCGGCGAACAAGGCGATGTCTTCGGCGAAGCGGTGGTAGAAGTCGATGCCCACCTGCTTGAGGTTGTCGTCCGTGGGGCCCGCTGTGCGCGGTGTCGTGATTCCCTGTGGCATGACGTCCTGGATGGACAGGCCTTTGCCGCCCTCGTTGTATGCGCCCTCGATCTGGTTCGCGGCGGTCGCGCCGCCCCAGAGAAAGTCCTGCGGGAATGTGACGGGTGTGGAATCGGTCATTCGTGTACTCCTTTTCACTACTGACTACGTATTACGCAGATGACCGGTGGGGGGGGGGCGGGGCCCCGGGGGGCCCCC